>PUNT01000130.1 GCA_003551905.1 Halanaerobiales bacterium | reverse complement strand
GTTATTATTATGAGGAAAAAATCATCCTGGTATACCATAATTATTTCTTCTATAATTATATGGTTTACATCGTTAAACTGTTAAATAATTCTCTGCAATATTTTTGGCAATGGCTAAAACTGCTGCAGGAATTAAGGGAGAAATAACGAATTGCAATAATTGGTGATTATGGTGAAAGATAATATCTGGAAAAGAATAATAATTATTGTTTTTATTATTATCCTGGGTATCAGCTATGCATCTTCTGCAGCCAGAGATCAGGTAGTTATAGTGGTTGGCAGCGACCCTGAAGGGATTGCTGCTGCTGTCTCTGCTGCCCGGCGAGGCGCTGTAACTATTCTTATCTGTCACCGGCAGAAAATGGGTGGGTTAATGACAGCAGGTGCCCTCAACACCTTGGATATGAACTATGGCCCCCGGGGTGAACTCCTCACCAGGGGTATCTTTTCTGAATTCTTTAAACAGGTGGAGGGGCATTCCTTCGATATCAGGACTGCTGAAAATGTATTTAACCAGTTAATAAGCGATGCAGGAGTAAAAACGATTATGGGCGCTTCCCATATAAAACCTCTGGTCGCAAACAGCCGGGTCATGGGAGTATCATTTAAAAAAGGCAATCAAGATCTCACTGTTAAAGCTGATGTTGTCATTGATGCTACCCAGGATGGTGACTTTGCCTATCTGGCAGGGGTTGAATTCACTACCGGCATGGAAGACTTTGGAGGCCCTACTCATGGTATGGGCGCTACCCTGATTTTTGGTGTTGAGGGTGTTAACTGGCAGGTAATGATGCAAGCTATACGTGAAAAGAATATTCCCCATACCGGTGCCAGTACTACCTCTGCCTGGGGATTCTGGCATAAGATGCAGGAGTACTCACCACAGGACCCCTATATCAGCTTTCGAGGGCTCAATCTCGGACGCCAAAATGACGGCAGTGTTTTAATAAATGCCATGTACATCTTCGATTTTCACCACCTGTGTAAAGTTTCCAGGGAAGAAGCCCGCACCCGGGGGAAAAATGAACTTGAATATTTGATTCCTTTTTTGCGTGATAGTATTCCTGGCTTTGCAAATGCAACCCTTAGTCACATTGCCCAGGAACTCTATGTCCGGGAAACAAGACACATGCTGGGCCTATATCGTTTGACAATTGATGATGTTTTAGAACATCGCAATTTCCCTGATAAGGTGGCCTTGGGGTCATATCCGGTTGATATCCAGGATATTTCCCTGCACCTTCGGGGATTCGTTGTAGGTGATCCTAAAATCTACAGCATTCCTTTCCGCTGCCTGATTCCCCAGCATATAGATGGACTTCTGGTTGTTGGCCGTTCTGCCAGTTTTGATTCCCTGGCCCACGGTAGTGCCCGGGTTATCCCCGTCGGCATGGCAGTGGGTGAAGCAGCAGGGGTAGCTGCTTACCTGGAACAATACTATCCAGGGATGAGCTTGCAACAACTGGCCTACAATGAAGATTTCATCAGCCATCTCCAGAATTTTCTCAAAGAGCAAGGAGCATATTTACCTGACTTCAATGTTCCCTACACCCTGGAAGGGCACTGGGCCTACCCTGCTTTGCGAACAGTTCGTTCTCTGGGGTTAATATCTGCTGGTTATGAAAATAACTACCGTCTGGATGAACCCCTCAGTCAGCAGGCCTTACAGAACATGTTTAATGGCGCGCTAAATCGGTATTTTTCCAGGAGTTTCCCCTACTTCTACACCCGGAGCCACACTGTCAATCTGCAGGAGGTGGCCCGCCTGTTCCTGGCTCCCTTGCACAAACATCATGTGGATAATCCCCTGGATCTAGCCAGAGAAATGGGCTTAATCCCCCATGATCTCCCTGAAAGAGCCCGGTACGGGGATAAACTGGATAGAGCTACTTTCTATTTTCTCCTAAATCACTATTTAAAAGAAATGGCGCATCACCTGTAAAGGCAATTCATTCTTTTAAGAATTCAGCAACCTGGGCCACATCCTTATCACCTCGCCCGGATAGATTGACCAGTATAATCTCATCCGGGTTTAATTTTTTCCCTAATTTCATTACATAAGCCACTGCATGAGCACTTTCCAGGGCCGGGGTAATGCCTTCAACCCTGCTCAAGACCTGGAAAGCTTCCAGAGCTTCCTGATCTGTTACTGTAGTGTACTGGGCTCTTCTGGTATCCTTAAGATTCGAGTGTTCTGGCCCCACACCAGGATAATCAAGGCCGGCAGCAATAGAATGGACCGGCTGAATTTCTCCTTCTTCATCCTGAATGGTATAGCAACGAAAGCCATGGATAATTCCTGGCTTACCCATGGTAATTGAAGCTGCATGATCTAGAGTATCCAAACCTCTACCAGCCGGCTCAACCCCTATGATCTTAACCTCTTCATGTTCCAGGAAGGGATGGAAAAGGCCTATGGCATTGCTGCCTCCCCCTACACATGCCACCAGGTAATCAGGATATCTCCCTTCCAGGGCTTGCATCTGCTCCTTTGCTTCCCTGCCGATGACAGACTGAAAATCTCGGACCATGGTGGGATAGGGGTGGGGACCCACAGCAGATCCCAGGAGATAATATGTCTCATCATAATTTTCCAGCAAATCCTCAATAGCTGCATCAACAGCGTCTTTTAGGGTTTTTGTCCCCCTGTTAACAGGCACCACTTCAGCACCCAGAAGTTCCATGCGAAAAACATTTAAGGCCTGTCTTCGCATATCCTCAGATCCCATGTAAACAGTGCATTCAAGCCCTAAAAGCGTGGAAGCAGTTGCTGTAGCAACCCCATGCTGCCCAGCCCCTGTTTCAGCGATAACTCTTTTTTTGCCAGTTTTTTTTGCCAGCAGAGCCTGCCCCATTGTGTTATTGATTTTATGTGACCCGGTGTGATTTAAATCCTCACGCTTAAAATAGATCCTGGCTCCACCTATTTCTTCAGAAAGATTCTTTGCATAATAGATCGGGCTTGGACGCCCCACATATGTATCCAGGTACCTGTTAAGCTCTTCCTTAAACTCATCTCCCATGGCAAGATTAACATAAGATTCTGCAAGGCATTCTAGAACTTTTTCCAATTCCGGCGGCACAAATACTCCTCCATACTCACCAAAAAAACCTTTCCTTTCTCTACTTTTAACCACGATATCTCCTCCTTTTTTTAATAAAAAAAGCACCGGAGAACCGGTGCTTGAAAACACTAAATTATGTTAATAAAAATCTATGGAAGTTCTCCATGTTTTTCTCCAGATGAAATTTGACGTGAGAATCCAAATCCACGCCAAGCCCAGTTATTCAAGGAACTGTTCATCAGGAGTTCAAACATTGGTTTCCACCTTTTCCAGTATATTGTTTTATATTATATCCTCATAGAACTGCTTTGTCAACAAAAAAATTTAGGGGGTGTGTTATTATTCTGTGCCAATATCACCCTGTTTTAACACACAGCAAAATGCCCACAACTACAATCAATTGCACCAGATTAAGGATATTGACATTCGTTTTATAATACCCATTAATATAGAGGCTTGAGGGGATATCCAGATTCTTCATATTTAGGAATCCACGAGAAAGATCATCCATGCCTTCTGGCCTGAATTCCCCAGCAAAATAATTCATAAAATTAAAGATACCCCGGCCCCTCCTACAGTATACCGGGGTATCTCCAACTATTATAATGCAACATATCACTCCTGCCACAAAAACCGGGGGTACTCTTCGCTAGATCCAAATTCCCAGACATCTTCAAGCTCATTCCAGTCTTCATACATGATGTCTCCATCATCATCTTCATTGCCATCTTCATCAAGTTTCACACCAGGAGTGCCTGCTTTCAACTGGGCGCTGGTTCGGCCTTTTCCGCCAGCAGAAGTTTCCATTTGGGAAGCATCTGTGTCCCAGTAACTATTTTCAATGCTCCCCATCCATATTCTTCCCACAAGCCCACCCCTAAAATTATTGCCGGTAACAATACCTGTAGAGTAGCTGTTTTTCACTTCTCCAACTTCGTTACGCCCTAGAAGACCACCCACACTATTTTCCCCTGTAACACTTCCTGTGGCATAAGTATCTGTTATGCTTTCATAGTTTCGCCCCACAAGACCACCTACATAATCATTTCCTTTGACATTTCCTGTAGCATAACTATTGGCAATATCATTACTGCTTCCAACAAGTCCTCCTACGTGATTATTTCCTTCAACATCCCCTGTGGCATAGCTATCTGTTATTCCTCCACTACCACTCTGATTTCCTGCAAGGCCACCAGTATAGTTGTTTCCGTTAACCTCTCCTGTAGCATAACTGCTGGTAATAATACCATCTAAATTATAGCCTACAAGTCCACCGGTATATCCGGATCCGGTAATATTTCCTGATGCAAAGCAATCAACTATATTCCCGTTAAAATTAAAACCAACCAGGCCACCTACTTCTTCACTACCAACAACCTCTGCCATAGCATAACAATCAGTAATGTCTCCCCTGTTTTGACGCTCCTTGGGGCAAGCCCCAAAGGATTCTTGGGCTGAGTGCGTAACCGCTACTCATATCTCCGCAAGCGTTAATTCCCGTCCGCCCGACGGTACTGGAAATTATTTAAGCCAAT
>PUNT01000044.1 GCA_003551905.1 Halanaerobiales bacterium | reverse complement strand
TATTTGTAGTCCTGGTTTTCCTGGGAATTCTGGTAGTTTTCCTCCTCAACTCCCCTGCTTTCCACCGCTATATTTGTCCTGTTGGGGCCTTATTTTCCCTGCCTGCTCGATTTAGCAGATGGGGTTTTGTTGTCAATGATAAATGTATTAATTGTCTAAAATGTCAGGAAGTCTGTCCTAGTAATGCTGTTCATCAGGATAATGAAAAGGTAAGGGTTGAAAATGAAGAATGTTTGTTGTGCCTGGAATGTCAGCATGTTTGTCCTACTAAAGCAATAGAATATGGAGCTTTGAAGTAGAATAGAAAAAGGGACTTCAGGGAAGTCCCTCTTAGATATCATGGAGCCTGATATAAAATTGTATTAACGAAAGAATATTAACCAGTATATCTTTGTTTCCGGGCAGGTTTTCTTCTGCGAAAATTTCTCCCCAGGTAGAAAAGGTTCTTGATACCGCTGTAAATTCCCCAGCCTACCAGAAGCCCTAAAAAAGCATATATAATTCCTTCAGTTGTGGTGGGGACGCCGGGGCTAAAATGCTGCCAGGTATGAGCAGCGATGGACCAGTCTACTTCCTGAAGGAATACCAGCCATCTGTTAAACGGGGTGGCGTTTTTTAATGCAAAAAACGAGTGTTCCAGCTGTTCCAGGCGGGTTATGAGCCCGCTTATAAGTTTACCTGAGGAAACATAGACTTCTTCTCCTGCAGTGAGGTGAATATCCACGTATTGTTCCAGAGTCAAATTCAGGTTTTCTGCAGCTTGTGTATAGTGTCTGACTGTTCTGCGAGCCTCTTCCATATGTCCTCCCAATCGCTGCAGGTACTGGTTGAAAAAATGGGGGAACTGGGCTAGCAAAAAGGCGCCCAGGATGGCCATAATACGATCCAAAAGACCATCTATTGTCCGGAGGGGATACCAGATATATTTTTTCATCAACTTCCCTCCCTGCAGAAATTTAGTGCTTAATGGAAGACTACGGCATAAAAAGGACATTTCCTGCCCGCAGGGAGAGACTTTTATTTACATGAAATTAATGAAACCTTAACACCGGAGCAATAATTTTAGCTTATACTTGATTTGGTAGAAAATTTTAAGGAGGTTGTGACATGAAAATTTCCCACTTTGTGCTTTTTGTGATGGTTTTGTCTCTGGTCATTTTTAGTGTCGATGGTTTGGCTGAACGGGATAGGAACAGCATTAATATTCAGGGTTCCTCAACAGTCCTTCCCATTTCTCAACGGGCGGCAGAGGTTTTCATGGAGAAATACCCCCACATATCAATCAGTGTAAGTGGTGGAGGTTCAGGAACTGGCATTGCAGCTTTGGTGGACGGGGTTGTACAGATCGCTAATTCCTCCCGTTTTATCAAGCTTGATGAAGTAAAAAATGCCGTTGCCAGTAATATTTATCCTGTTCCCCACCGAATTGCCATGGATGGTATAGCCATAGTGGTTAATAATGAAAACAAAGTTAAAGAATTGTCTCTGGAGCAGGTGAGAAAGATATTTACCGGCGAGATAACAGATTGGTCCCAGGTAGGAGGAGACCGGGGAGCAATAGTCATGGTGTCCAGAGATACTTCATCAGGCACCTTTGAATGTTTCTATGAGGTTGTTTTACAGGGGCAACGTCTTTCTCCTCGTTCTCAGCTCCAGACATCCAGTGGCGGTATAGTTAGCACAGTCAATACTACAAAGGGTGCCATTGGTTATGTAGGTCTCGGATACCTGGATGGTTCTGTAAAACCTTTAGATATTATTAAAGAAGATGGGAAGGTTGTTTCTCCTACCAGTGAAAATGTGGCTTCCGGGGTATATCCAGTATCCAGACCCTTATTTATTTTTACCAATGGCTGGCCGAAAGGCAATACTGCCCTTTTTATCAATTTTATTCTCAGCTTGGAAGGGCAGAAGCTGGTAGAAGAAGTGGGTTTTGTCCCCTTGTATTGATGTCCTGCATAAGAGGGAGACAGCTACCGGCTGTCTCCCCTAAATAATTTTTTTGGTTGGGATGTGAAAACATGAAGAATTTCACAGGAAGGATTATAAGGTACGGGCTTTTAATTACAGCCCTTTCTTCCATCTTCTTTTTAGGTGGCATAGTGCTGGTATTGATGAGTAATGCTTTCCCGGTATTCAAAGTGGTGGGTTTCCTGGAATTTATCCTGGGCATAGATTGGTACCCGGCCTATGATCCTCCTGATTACGGAATTTTCCCCCTTATAATGGGATCTTTCTGGGTGACAGGAGGTGCAATACTGATAGCAGTACCCCTTGGTGTTGGTGGAGCGGTTTTTCTTTCTCAGGTGTTGCCCTTTTCCTTTAAGAGTGTGATCAAACCAATTGTGGAAATACTGGCAGGAATTCCTTCAGTTGTTTATGGTTTTTTTGGCATAAAATTTCTGGCACCCTGGCTGGTTAGAATATTTGATCTGCCAACTGGTTTGAATATTACCACTGCTGCCATTACCCTGGGTATTATGGCACTGCCCACGGTTTTGAGCATATCTGAGGATGCAATCAGCAGTGTGCCAGGAGAGTATAAGGATGCTGCTCTGGCTCTAGGTGCCACCCGGTGGGAAACCACCAGGTCAGTTCTGCTGCCAGCATCCTCTTCCGGTATTCTCACAGCCACTATTCTGGGTATTAGCAGGTCAATTGGTGAGACCATGACTGTCCTTATGGTTGCTGGAGGGGCTGCCATAGTTCCTCGTAGTATTTTTGATCCGGTAAGACCCATGCCTGCTGCAATTGCTGCGGAGATGGGGGAAACTGCTGTGGGAAGCCCCCATTACCATGCCCTTTTTGGTATTGGCCTGGTTTTATTTACTATTACCTTCGCTTTTAACCTGCTGGCTTACTATACCACAAGGAATTTCAAGGGAAGGGGGAATTAATCATGATGAACAAGAGAATATTTGTTCAGTTTTTCTTTTTTTCTCTGGGGGGTCTAATGCTTCTTGCCGGCTTATTTTTTCTCTTTCTAATTTTATATTTCCTAATTCAAGGGGGAGCTGGAGTGATAAGCTGGGAATTCCTGACCGGTGCTCCCCGCATGGGAATGAGTGCAGGAGGGATATTGCCAGCCATTGTAGGTACTTTGTACCTGACAGTTGGTGCCCTTTTATTTGCAGCTCCTCTAGGAATCTTATCTGCAATATACCTTACCGAGTATACACGGGGAGGCCGGTTAGTTAATTTTATCCGGGTTGCCATAAACAATTTATCAGGTGTACCTTCGGTTGTTTTTGGGCTTTTTGGGTTCACATTTTTTGTTAAGTACCTGGGTTTTGGGGTTTCCATACTGTCCGGTTCGCTAACCCTGGCTATAGTAATTCTACCGGTTATCATAAGGACCACAGAAGAAGCACTTTTGATGGTGCCTTCCTCGTACCGAGAAGGAGCTTTATCTCTGGGGGCTGATACCTGGCAGGTTGTATCCAGGCTGATTGTCCCTTCAGCTTTGCCTGGCATTCTAACTGGCTGCATAATAGGTGTAGGGCGAGTGGCAGGAGAGACAGCACCCATTCTTTTTACTGCAGTAACATTTTTCAAAATTGGTTTACCTGGTTCTATTTTTGAAGAAGTTTTGGCCCTTCCTTATCACATCTATGCCCTGCTGGCAGCAGGAACCAACCCGGCAGCCCAGGTTCCCATTGCCTACGGTTCTGCCCTGGTGCTGGTGAGCTTGGTTCTTCTGGTAAACCTGATTGCGGTTATTCTCAGAATCCATTGGGGTCAAAAATTCCAGGCCAGGTAGATTTATTGGGGAATTTAAGTCCATTCAGGAAGGAATTTTCACCTTCTGGGAATAATTCTTTTTATAAGGTAGAATTATTGGAGGAGGTAATTGTTTTGGCAGATATTCTAGTTATAACTGGTGAACCCCCTTATGGAACTCAGAGATTATATACTGCCCTAAGATTCTCTCTGGCTGCCCTTTCTGCTGACCATGAAGTTAAAATTTTCCTGCTGGAAGATGCAGTATGGGCAGCCAAAAAAGGTCAAAGTCCAGCTGAGATTCAAGGTACTCTTGGTGAAAAAATGCCCGATGCAGGGGGATTACTGGAAAGAATTATCAGGCAAGGGGGGGACATACGCCTTTGTGGTGTTTGTTGCCAGGAAAGGGGAATAGGAGAAGAAGACCTCATACCTGGCACCCTTAAAGATGGTATGATGGCACTGGTGGAGAGGGTAGTAAATGCAGATAAAGTTGTTAGTTTTTAATAATTTCTTTTTACAGGAGGGTTTTATGTGAACTGGGAAGGAGCAATTGTTTTTTTCGGTGTAAAGGATCTGGAAAGGACTGATGAATTCTACCAGGAATATTTAGGTTTAGAGCTATATAAAGATCAGGGTCTCTGCCGTATTTATGCGGTACCTGATGGTGGCATGCTTGGTTTTTGCACTCACAAAGAAGTTGCCATCAGGGAAAAAAGTCCAATAATTACTCTCTTAACACCTGATGTAGATGGCTGGTTTGAGCATTTGCAGAAAAAAGGTGTTGCTATAGAGGAAGGGCCAAAAAAGAATCCCCGCTTTAATATCTATCATTTTTTCCTCCAGGACCCAGATGGTTACACTGTGGAAATACAAAAATTTCTCTAGCCAGCT
>PUNT01000127.1 GCA_003551905.1 Halanaerobiales bacterium | reverse complement strand
TGGCCAGGGATATGGGCAGATTTACATTCACCTTTTCTTTGCCATCTTCAATAACCCGAATCTTGAGAAAACGTGCTTTCCGCCTTGGCTTTACATCAACACCGTGATCCAGGGTTGCCAGGAGATCATTGCCTTCTTCAGGTGTTATCTTGCCCTCAGAAATCATCTCCAGAATTCTCATGCGCTCATCAGTCATTTTTTTTCCTCCTTTTCTAAAATTTAAATATCCTTAAGCATTTTCACAGCTTCTTTGGATGTAATTTCACCTTTACCCAGAAGATCCAGGACTTCCCGCCTCTTCTCGCCAGTTTCATCTTCGGGTATGGCAGCCACATCATAACCCATGGCTTTTATTACGTTATCCAGTTTGCTGCGAACTGTTGGATAGGAAATGCCCAGTTCTCTTTCCACCTCTTTGATGTTGCCCCGGGACTTGATAAATACTTCTACAAATTTTAACTGTTCTTTTCCCAGACGGCAAAAAGAGCAGATTTCAAAATCACCTTCAATAGCTGTCTGGCAGACCTTGCATTCCAGGCGTGAAACATTCATGCCTTCGCCACACACAGGACATTTTCCTACTATTTGATTGGCCACTCTCAACCCCTCCTTCTATTTATATTTAAGATTATTAACTTTTATATTAACAATCTTAATTTCAATTATAAACTCATATGGACCCCGTGTCAAGGGGTCCACTCAATTTTATTAATATTCTTCTTAATATTTTATACTTCTATATAAATATTATTAATTTTGTAAGTTGTCCTGGAGAAAATCCCGAATTACCCGGGCAGTTTTCTGATTTATTCCCGGCACCTGGCACAGATCCTCTAGCCGGGCCTGCCTGACAGCTGCCAGGGTTCCGAAATGTTCCATAAGGGCCTTTCTCCGCTCCGGTCCCACCCCTGGTATTTCCTCCAGGAGACTGTGAGTCATACTCCGCAGGCGCAGACCCCGGTGATAGCCAAGGGCAAACCTGTGAGCTTCATCCCTCACCCTCTGCAAAAGTTGCAGCCCTCGATTGTCCCTGTCCAGGCGCAGTGGTTCTTTCCGCTCTGGAATATATATTTCTTCCATTCTTTTTGCCAGACCGATCACCTTAAGGAAATCATATCCTTCTTCCTTGAGAACCTCCTGTATGGCATTAACCTGTCCCCGACCTCCATCTATGAGGAACAGAGGATTCTTTTCAGCTTCTTTCTTCTCATCTGCCAGCCTGCCCAGGCGGCGCCTTAAAACCTCCTGCAGCATGGCCACATCATCTATACCTTCAACCGTCTTTATCCGGTAGCGGCGGTAATATTCTCCGGCCGGGCGTCCACCCACAAAAACAACCTGAGATCCAACAGCCTCCTGGCCTTGAATATTGGAAATATCGTAACCTTCAATGATTTCCGGACGGTGGCCAAGACCCAGAACTTTCTGCAGCTCTTCAAGGGCCTGTCTATCCCGACGCCTGCTCTCCTCTTCCTTGAGCTTCTCCTGTTCTAACTCATAGTGAGCATTCTCTCTGGCTAGCTCTACCAGTCGCAATTTCTTTCCCTTTACAGGGCAGGTAAGTTTTACCTCAGATCCCAGCCATTCCTGCAGAAGTTCTCTGTGAGCCGGTTTTACCGGCAAAACTATCTCCCGGGGAAGATTAATTCCTCCCAGGTAATACTGGCGTAAAAAGGCAGTCACCACTTCATCCTCAGTTTTATCCCGTGTTCCCTCCAGGGTGAAATGCTCTCGGCCCAGGATACGGCCATGCCTGATCTGGAAGAGTTGAATACAGGCCCGGTCTTCTGAACCACTCACACCTACAACATCCATGTGGCCACTCTCCCAGACAACTTCCTGCTTTTCCCGGACTTTTTCCATGGATAATAAGGCGTCCCGGTACTCCGCTGCCTTCTCATAATCCTGCCGGCTGGCGGCTTTTTCCATGGAAGCCCTTATTTCCTGCAGCAGGTGGTCCTGTTTGCCCTCTAAAAAAAGGATTACCTGTTCTGCATATTCCCGGTACTCCTGGGGTGAAACGGTTCCAATACAAGGACCCAAACACCTTTTAATGTGGTAGTTAAGACAGGCCCGCTGCCATTTTTTACCCGACTCAATCTTCTTCTTACAGGTCCGCAGGGGAAAGAGCTTCATGAGCATTTTCAGTGTTCGGTTAACAGATTCTACACTGGTATAAGGGCCGAAGTAGCGGGAACCATCATTCTCCAGTATCCGGGTCTTCCGGATAGAAGGAAAGGGCTCCTTGAGATTTATCTTCAGGTACGGATAGCTCTTGTCATCTTTCAGCCTGATGTTGAATTTGGGCTGGTACTTCTTGATGAGGTTGCTCTCCAGTATGAAGGCTTCCACCTCATTGCCGGTGAGAAAGATCTCAAAATCCTCAACCCGCTCCTGCAAGAGCCTGGTTTTTGGGGAAGTCTCCCCTCCCTGGAAATAGGATCTCACTCTCTCCCTAAGAGACCTGGCCTTACCCACATACAGGACCTGGCCGGTGCAGTCCTTCAATATATAAACCCCGCTTTGTCGGGGCACTTTTTGCAATCTATTCTGTATACTCATCTTTCAATCACCTACTATTATTATAACATCTAACGCAAAGGGTTTGGGGGGTACATGTAGAAATATAATCAGGATATATTATAGAAGGAGAAGGGTGGTGATAAAATGCAGCAGCTATGTCTTTTCCTGATAATAAGTCTCCTCATGAGTACAGGAGCTCTCTTCACAACACCCAAAGTTGCTTCCCTGGAATTTGCCGAAGATCCGGATGAAGAAACCCACACCTTAAGGTGGAGCTCTCCTGATGAACCATACCTGGTGGAATTTCGGGAAAGATTCAACCTGGAAGAAATTATACATGGGGCAGAAACACAGATGGAGAAAGTAATCAAGGTCAACAGCTGGGTCAGCAATCTCTGGGACCATCATGGCTACAATCAACCCCGGGCCCATGATCCCATCTCCATACTGGAGGAGGTTCAAGCCGGCCAGCGCTTCAGATGTACAGAATATGCTATAGTTGTCAGCGGTGCCTTAAACGCCCTGGGCATACCGGCCCGGATTCTGGCCCTCAAAACCAGCGATGCAGATACCAGGGAAAGTGGGGCCGGGCACGTTGTTGCTGAAGCCTACTTAGAAGATCTGGAGGCCTGGATCTTCATCGATGGTCAGTGGAATGCCATACCGGTGCTGAATGGCCAGCCTCTGAGCGCAGTTGAGTTTCAGGCTGCCCTGGCCCAGGGAGGAGACGGTTTGCAAATTCTTTCCTTCAATTCTCTGGAACAGTGGTTTTACCTGAGATGGATTGCTCCCTACCTGTATTATATGGATTCGGGCCTGGATAACCGGGTAGGTCCTGCGCGACGAGATTATACTAATATCATGCTCATTCCCCGGGGAGCCCCGGAACTCCGGGTCTTCCAGGTAAAGTGGCCCATTGAAAACATGCTCTACACCAGCTGCCTGGAAACCTTCTACTCCCCGCCTGATCTCTAAACCTCCTGCACGAATATTTTCATGCTGCCACCACAGATCATACCCTCCCCGGCCGCCAGTTCTCTGTCCATATTTATGCTGACCATACGGGGACGTCCATCCTTTAAAACTTCCTGGCCTTTTTCCAAAACAGATAGCTCGCCACTACCTCCCCCCACGGTTCCTGAAACATAACCACCTTCATCCATGAGCAGCCGGGCACCTGAACCGGCAGGAGCAGAGCCTTCAGCTTCAATGACAGTGGCCAGAACTTTAGCAGCCTTCTTCTTCTCCTGCAAAATGTCCTGGACAACACTCTCTATGCCTGATCCCCGAAGTCCACCACTCTGGGCTATTATCTCTGCTGTAATGCTCACAGCTATCTCAGCAGGGGTTCGAGCTCCTATCTTCAACCCGATGGGAGAATGAACCTTATTGAGCTTTTCCTGCGAATATCCCTGGGCTTTCAGCTCCTGGAATATTTCCTGGACTTTTTTTTCACTGCCGATCATCCCTATATAAGAAGCCCGGGATTGCAGAGCTCCCTGCAAACATTCCAGGTCATGCATGTGCCCCCTGGTTACAATAACAACCAGGTGACTGGGAGTAACTTCAATGTTATTGAAAACTTCACTGAATTCCAACTGCAAAACCCGGGCAGCCGGAA
This sequence comes from Halanaerobiales bacterium, assembly GCA_003551905.1. GTDB lineage: Bacteria > Bacillota > Halanaerobiia > B1SED10-174 > B1SED10-174 > B1SED10-174. Next base: position 471 of record PUNT01000127.1, on the reverse strand, counting down.
AACGAGAAGGAGCAGCAAATTCTGACCGGTCATCAACCACCACCACTTCATAATCCAGGAGGTTACCCATTCTGCTCAGAGGTACAGCAATATGTCCACCTCCCAGTATCAAGAGCACCGGCCGGGGAAATATGACCTCCTCGTACAACTGCATGTTAGGTTTGGGAGCATAAATTCTGCTCCGGGAGTTGAAAAAATCCTTGGTGGGTTCCTGCAAAACCATGTTCTGCCCGGCCAGAAGCCTGCCTTCCAGGTTAAACAGGGATATTTCTCCCTTGTTTTCCCCTTCTATTATCAGGCTCAACCGGCTTAACTCCTTCTTATTGAGCCTTTCATTGAGAACAGCCCATATTTCTCGCAAATTTTTCACCTCCTTACCCTTATGTTTAACTATTTAATCAACAGCAACAAATTATCCTTCTGCGAGGTATTTAAATATGAAAAAAAACCTTTTCCTGACCGGAAAAACCC
>PUNT01000213.1 GCA_003551905.1 Halanaerobiales bacterium | reverse complement strand
TAATTTCCAAATCACTGAGGTCCAATGGGGCCCCATCGGGATAAATATATCTTGGTTCCTCAGTTACTTCAATACCTGTCAGAGCTTTTACTAATACCCCTTGCTGCGTCTCACTATCACTGCTTGTCACTGTTATGACATTTGGTCCAGTTTCAGAACTGGCCGGAACCGTATGGGTAAAGGTTATGGCTTTTGTCTCCCCGGGGTTTATGGTGACATCCGGTTCGCTAATTGTTATCTCACCTTCGCCATCTCCCCAATCGACTGTCATGAGAATATCCTGTGTTCCATCTACTTCTCCAGTGTTTTTAATGGTAGCAGTTACAGTAATCTCTCTACGGACCAAGATTTTCTCGGGATCCAGACTAACTTCTATAACATCAAAAAATGCCGGTTTTATTGCCAGAACTCTAGCCGGGAAAGACTCCTCTCTGGGATCTGTGTGCTCTAAAATCTGGAAAGGACCATAGGCAGGTTCAATAAATGCAACTAAATACCCTTCATCATCTTCCTCCCCAAGTGCAGGCCGGGCAATCCCGGCTGCAAAATCATCTAGAACAATTGAATCCACAAAAGATTCCCAGTGGACATTAAAAGTTACCTTTCGTGGGTAGACTTCATCTGTAAGTCCCACCACTGTCTGGGGAAGTTCAATATCCTCCTTAAGCCCTTCCACATTAAGGCTTTCTAATATATCTGCCAGATTTGCAAAAGCATCCTGATAGGCTCCCTCCTGATAAGCAGTAAGATACCCCATTTCCACTTCCAGTTCACCGTAGACCTCATTGTCGGTTTCAGAGGTAGTCACCACCTTGAAGTTAACCTTGCTGGCGTCCCATTCCACCGAAACCAGGCCGGTATCATCAATTCCTACACCTGCAGGGGCATCTTCAAGGGCCCATGTCACAGTTTCACCATCCATTATCTGGCCTTCCTGGTCCAATACATTGGCATGGTACTGATACGTTTGTGGTGCAGCGTCCCGATCAAGGGGAAGATAAACCTTCGTCTCTCCAAGGACTTCGAGGGAGGTTACTTCCCTGTTCAGAGATAAAACCACTACTTGCCCATCCAGGTTTCCCTGTATATCATGGAAAACAAAACTTCCGGTAAATGTGTACTCACCTGGTTCTTTTGCCTGGAAACTACTATCGGCTTCCCAGGTCACATCAGCTTCACCTTCAGTTTCATTACTAAGTTTTACATTGACTCTTGCCGGTAAATAATCCTGAATTATTTCATTGGACTCTGTTCCATAAGGGACCTCAATAGCTACATCCTCCACCTCTACAATTACCGGGGAGGTTTTCTCATCACAGGCTGTTAGTCCGGTAACTAAAAAAAACAACATCAAAAACAACAGCAAGCTTTTCCCCATTATTTTATTCCCCCTTTAATAGAAGTACGATAGTAAGATTCTGGAAGTGTCAATTCTTCCTGCATAAAACTTAATCCTCTACTTTTACTTCTCCTATTATACCGATATTTAAGCTATGCCCTTCAACCACTTCAGCAACACAATGATAGGGTCTGGATCTGTCTCTACAACCCCATCACCTTCAACTTTTGTTGTTACTATGTATTCTTCTTTTTCAAATAATGATTTGAGGTGACAACTCCCGGACTTTATTTACCAGCTGTTTACATCCAAAAAAAATAAACTTAGGTATATTTCGACTTTTTTTTCCATAACCCTTTACTTTCATGCTAGTTTTTCTAGTTCTATTTTTGGGTTGCTAACATCTTCCCCCCCCTATAGTGATAGCATCACACATGAGAGAAACTTGGGATAATTATTAATGGGTTGACAGCAATCCAGTTTTACACGTACAATTAATACAACACACCTTTGTATATATTTTGATTCGAAAAAGCTATGCTGAATAAAAGGCCGCTTTTAAAAGTAATAAGGCCTGCCTACATGGGTTATACTCCCCTGAAAACCCTAGGGACACATTATAGTGATATCAAAACTATACCTACTTCCTTAGCAAAGAAGCTTGTTTCTCACCTGGCAAATCTATGGCCTAAAACTACCTGCCATAGCTCATCATTTGTTTGAATAATACTATGCAAGGAGGGCTTCACGTGGATAAGCTCGACAAGGAAACTCTGGAACAATTAATGTCTTACCCGGGAAAGGGTCCCTGTGTGTCCATGTTCATCCCCACGGACAAAGCTGGTAGTGAAGCACAACAGGCGAATATTCGTCTAAAAAATCTCCTGCGAGATGGTAAAAAGAAATTGCAAGAGTATGATTTGCGTACCAAAGAAATTGAGGATATATTGAAACCTGCCCAGGCTTTCGTTGGGGACAGCATGTTCTGGCAGCATCAAGAAAATGGGCTGGCTATTTTCCTAACTCCTGACCTTTTTAACTATTTTCGCCTGCCCATAGAAGTTCGGGAGCAGGTAGTGGTAAGCCACCGGTTTCACATCAAGCCCCTTTTGCCACTATTCACCATGGAGGGAAGATTTTATGTTCTGGCATTAAGTAAAAAGCAAGTCCGCCTGCTGCAGTGCACCCCTCATACCGCTGTTCCTATTACACTGGATAATGCACCAGAAAGTATTGATGACGTTTTGAAATATGATGACCCAGAAAAACAGCTCCAATTCCACACCCGGGCCCCAGAAGGTTCTGATGGTTATCGGGCTGCCATTTCCTATGGACATGGAGATGAAAACTACGTGGAAAAAGAAAATCTCCGCCGCTATGTAAAAGAAGTTGATAAAGCCCTTATAAAAGCCATAGGTAACAGCAATGTACCCCTGGTTTTTGCTGGAGTTGATTATCTTTTCTCTATTTTCCGGGAAAATACCCGGTACAACTATCTGGCCAAGAAACCTTTAGAAGGAAACCCAGAATCTATTAGAGACGAAATGCTCCAGGAAAAAGCCTGGGAACACGTAGAACCTATCTTCCAAAATACAAAAGAAAAGGCCCTTGCCCGCTACCATGAGCTATGCGGTACCGGAAAAACATCTACAAATCTGGAAGAGGTAGCAATATCTGCTCCTGATGGAAGAATAGAACTGCTTTTCGTGGCAACTGGAGTAAGCCTTCATGGAACTATCGACCATGAAAATAAGTCCCTTCATCTTGAGAATGATAAAAACCCTGCAGGTGAAGATATTTTGGATTATGCTGCTGTTCGAACTTATCTTAATGGTGGCTCGGTCTATCCTGTCCCGGCCAGTGATATGCCAGGAGAAAACTATGTTGCAGCTGTATTTCGGTTTTAAAAATATCCCTTTAGATGAAACATAAAAACAAACAACCCCGGCTGCTGCTGGGGTTGTTTGTTTTTACACCTGCTTTTCTAAATAACTTTCAGTGCAATATCTCCAGTTTTAGGGGACAAAGCGCTCCTGGTATGCCAGCTTATTTATCACTCAAATAAAATGACTGCGACCCAAGTTTCTTGCTTTTTTCAGCCATTTCTCCCTGCGGGCATTGCTAGAATTCCTGACAGGTCCAAACATTTTTACTCGAACCGGACGAAAACCTGAAAACTCAAGAACTGACTTTTTCAGGCTTTGAATCCCGGGCTTTTTAAAGATCAGAGAATGGATAATAGGGGGTGAATCCAGAGTAATCAAAAGGGAAGCCGAACGTCCCCGGAGCAGTTTCACCGGAAGGGGAAAGAACTTTCGGTACTTGAAAGCAAAATGGGGGAGGAAAATTCGGTCGATAAAACCTTTTAGGAGAGCAGGTATGGTACCCCACCAAACGGGATAGACAATTATCAGATGATCCGACCAGCGTATCAATTCCTGAGCTTTCTTCAAATCCGACTCCAGGGGCTGTTCTCTGCGGTATGCATGCCGGAGTAAGGGATCAAATTCAAGGTCGGATAAAACAATAGTCTGACAGGAAGAGCCCCTGCTTTCTGCCCCTTTGCAATAGGCTTTCCCCAAAGCAGAACAAAAACTATCATGCAGGGGATGCCCGTTTATTATTAGAATATTTTTACTCAAAATTTTCACCTTCTTTTGTTGTCTAAATTCTATGTATTATATTTACATATTCCCTGTTAAGAGACAAGGGGTTCCTGCAGTAAATGGATAATCAAAAAACAAGAAAGAAACCCAACCGGTAGTCCTGTTCTTACGAAGAATACCCTGCTATTATAAAAGTTATCCCCTATTGGAGTCGATAAAAACATAAATATTAGTCTGAATAGTTCTACCTGATAGATTTACTTCTCTATAGCTGTCCCTATTGCAGCTCCAAAGACAATCCCCAGTGCTACTCCCAGTGCTATCTCATCAAATACGCTCCCCAGAGCAGCACCTATAGCAATGCCTACCCCAACACCAATTGCAGTTCCCGTACCTTTTTTGCTTTTTCCCTTATCCTCTACCATTTTAAAACATGCCTCCTCCGGCTAGAATTCAGCAGCCTGGCTTGTCCGCTTCTGCTGCCAGCGATTATTGGGCCTCTTTCTTCCTGATTCTCTCCATGGTCTCTTGAACTTCAGGAGTTTTCGAGGAAATTTGCGTCTTTGCCCCTTTCTTAAACCTGAAATCACAGTACTGACAACCGTCAGCAAGGGTCTGTGTGCGGGTCAGGCCCACCCAAGGGCATCACTCAAAGGAATATCCGACATGCAGATG
>PUNT01000041.1 GCA_003551905.1 Halanaerobiales bacterium | reverse complement strand
TAGGAAAATTGAGTTTCTTATGATATAATCAAAGGTATCATTTTCAGTCAGACGGGATTATTGGGAATTTTTAGCTCTGGTATAGAAAGGGGATGAAGAGTGATGGCAAAAATAAGCTATTTGTTTCCTGGTCAAGGGTCACAGATGGTGGGAATGGGAAAAGAGTTATATAACAATTTCAGTGTTGCCCGGAAAACCTTTGTGGAAGCAAATGCAGTTCTGGGATTTTCCTTGACCTCCTTGTGTTTTGAAGGACCAGAAGACAAGCTAAAGATCACCTATAATGCTCAACCTGCTATCCTTACAGCAAGTGTTGCTGCTTATCGAGCGTTTTTGCAGTTTGGACCAAAACCTCAAGCTGTAGCCGGTCATAGCCTGGGAGAGTACTCTGCTCTAGTTGCTGCTGGAGTTCTCAAGTTTGAAGATGCTCTGAAGTTGGTGCGCCTGCGAGGGGAGTGGATGGAAAGATCTTTCCCTCATGGTCGCGGCGGAATGGCAGCAGTGATAGGTTTATCAGTCTTGGAAGTAGAAAAAATATGTCAGCAAGTAGGTGGGCCTTTATATATAGCAAATTATAATTCTCCATCTCAGGTGGTAGTTGCTGGGGAGATTAATGTCCTGGAAAAAGGTATTTCTCTCTTTGAAGAAGCAGGAGCACAACGAGTAATTCCCCTTAGGGTCAGCGGGCCATTCCATACAGACCTAATGGATCCTGCTGCTAGAGGAATAGAGGTTGCGCTGCAGGATATTGAGATATGTTCACCAGAATGTGATTTTTACGCTAATGTGACTGGAGATAAAGTCACCACTTCTGAAGAAATAAAGAAAGCATTGGTTAGACAGATAAATCACCCGGTATTGTGGCAGGATTGCATGGAAAATATGATCAAGGCAGGGACCGAAAAATTCGTTGTTTTTGGTGAAGGGATGGCATTGTGTAGTTTTCTTAGAGCACTGGATAAGAACATTGATTCTCATCTGGTTTCTCGGCTCAGCAGCCTCCGGAAAACATTGAAAAATGTTGCTACACCTGAGGAAAGAAAGCGGATGGAGGGAAAGCTCTAATGCCTTTGGATGGGATGGTTGCAATAGTTACTGGCAGTTCCCGGGGAATAGGTTATGCCATAGCAAAGCAGATGGGTCTTCAGGGTGCCAGAATCATTGTGAATTCCCGCAATGAAGTACAAATTAGAAAAGCAGCAGAGGAGTTAAGAAAAGAAGGAATTGAAGCCCGAGGAGTTAGCTGTGATGTACATATTCCTGAGCAGGCAAACTTACTTGTAGAAGCAGCTTTGGAAGAATGGGGGACCATAAATATTCTTGTTAATAATGCTGGCATTAACAGGGATAAGCTCCTTTTGCGTATGACAGAAGAAGATTGGGATCAGGTTATAGATGTTAATTTGAAAGGAAATTTTAACTGTACCAAAGCAGTGGCCAGAAGTATGATGAAGAATAGATGGGGAAGAATTATTAATGTTTCTTCTGTTATTGGCATAATGGGAAATCCGGGACAGGCTAATTATGCAGCCGCTAAGGCAGGAATAGTTGGTTTTACAAAAACTGTAGCAAAAGAACTGGGTTCAAAGAACATAACTGCTAATGTTATTGCTCCAGGTTTCATTAAAACTGAAATGACTAAAAATCTTAAAGATAATGTGAAAGAAGAACTGATGAATAGAATTCCCCTTGGCCGGTTTGGTGAATCCCAGGATGTTGCCAATCTGGCTGCATTTATAGCTTCTGAAGAAGCATCTTATATAACAGGCCAGGTTTTCGTTGTGGATGGAGGACTGGCTCTTTAGAAAAGGAGGTGAAAGAGTGAATACTTTTGAAAAGGTAGCAAAAATTATTGTTGACAAACTGGGGATAGAAGCTGAAGAGATTACTCCGGAAGCTTCTTTCATTGAGGATCTCGGGGCTGATTCTCTGGATATTGTTGAATTGATTATGGACATGGAAGAAGAGTTTGGGCTGGAGATCCCCGATGAAGAAGCAGAAACAATTGTAACTGTTCAAGATGCAGTTAACTATATAGAGAATAACCTTAAATAATAAAGCAGGAAGCCCCGGGAGGGGCTTCCTTTGAAATTATCTGAAAGTAGGTGAGGCATGCGTGTCCAGCAGAGTAGTTGTGACAGGCATAGGGCTAGAAGCTCCTCTGGGATCATCTATCGATGTATTATGGGGGAACTTGTTAGCAGGCAAATCGGGCATAAAAAATCTTAGTGATATTCTTGATACAGAAGGATTGGATGTAAGAATTGGTGCTCCTGTAGAAAATGATGATAGTGCTAAATATATTGATAAAAGAGAAGCAAGACGTATGGATAGATTTACCAAGCTAGCTATAAGCAGCTCGATAAAAGCATTGGCTGATGCTGGCTTTGAGATTAACAGCGAGAATGAGAATGATATAGGTATTATTATAGGGTCTGGCATCGGTGGTATGGAAACATTTGAAAAGCAAGCAGAAGTATTTTTAAAAAGAGGTCCTGGGCGGATGAGTCCGTTTTTCATTCCCATGTTAATTTCCAATATGGCATCGGGGCAAACTGCTATTTATACCGGAGCAAAAGGCCCCAACAACTGTGCAGTCACTGCTTGTGCCGCAGGAGCCCATTCCATAGGTGATGCCATGGAAATAATCAAGCGGGGAGATGCCAAAGCTATGCTTACCGGTGGCTCGGAAGCAGCTCTGACCAGGATGTCTATTGCTGGTTTCACTGCTATGAGGGCTTTATCTACCCGCAATGATGAGCCATCCCGGGCATCAAGGCCTTTTGACAAAGAGAGAGATGGATTTGTCATGGCTGAAGGTGCTGCAATTCTGCTTTTAGAGGATCTAGATTCAGCTTTAAAAAGAGGAGCAAGAATATATGCAGAGATCTCTGGTTATGGTTCAACGGGAGATGCTCATCATATTACAGCACCAGCTCCTCTAGGAGAAGGAGCTCAGCGGTCAATGGCTCAAGCTTTAAAGAAATCAGGTCTTGAGCCGGAGGATGTGGACTATATCAATGCTCATGGTACTTCTACACCATACAACGACCGGACTGAGACAGCTGCCATAAAAGAGGTTTTTGGTTCTCATGCTAATAATCTTAAAGTGAGTTCAACTAAATCCATGACCGGTCATCTTCTGGGTGCTGCTGGTGCACTGGAAGCAGCTATTACTGTACTGGCAATTTATAATAAACAGATACCACCTACCATAAATTATGAGAACCCCGATCCTGAATGCGATTTGGATTATGTTCCTAATAAAGCAGAAGAGAAAGAAATAAGAGCAGCTTTGAGCAATTCGCTGGGGTTCGGGGGGCATAATGCAACCCTTGCTTTTAAAAGTTTCCAGGAGGGTTAATAAGTGAATTTTAAAAAAGAAGCTTTTGGGATACAGTCCTCCCAGCTTCTGGAAACAGCTCTAACCCACCGCTCCTGGGTACATGAGACTGATGCTGATAACACAAATGAAAGAATGGAGTTTCTGGGTGATGCGGTGCTCTCCCTGGTAATAAGCTTTCATCTTTACAAGCTTTTTCCGAAAGCTCAAGAAGGAGATTTGGCCAGAATGAGAAGCTCAATTGTTAGCATGGAGGCTCTGGCAAGAACTGGACGAAGGCTTGATCTAGGAGAGGCAATCCTTCTGGGTAGAGGAGAGGAAGTTACTGGTGGCAGGGAAAAAGATTCCATTATAGCTGATACTCTAGAAGCATTAGTAGGCGCCATGTACCTGGAGGGGGGACTGGAAAAAGCTAGAGACTTTATTTTAAAAGAACACCGGGAAATTATTGAAGAAGTGTGTTGCAAGGAAGAGCATCGCGATGCAAAAACGCTGCTGCAGGAGAAAGTTCAAAAAAAGCAAAAATCTCTTCCCCAGTACCGAATTTCCGAAGAAAGAGGGCCTGATCACAAAAAGGTATTTGTAATAGATGTGTATCTTGGTGGCAAATTTTTAGGTCGGGGTGAAGGCCCGACTAAGAAAATGGCTCAACAGAAAGCAGCAGCAGCAGCACTGGAAAAAATAGAATGGTACTAAGGTTTTAGCTAGTATTTATAAGCCCCCTATTTCATAGGATTCAAATAGGGGGTGATGACATGAAAAGTGGGTTAGAGCTGATTCTCAAAGTCGTTGGTTTTTTGCTAATACTTCTTATAAGCAGTCAAATTATTGTCCTCCAGGAGGGGACAGTGAACTTTCCTTTTGTTTCGAGAACCCCTGACATCCTTTCTTCACCAGCTGGATATTTCTATCCAGTATCACAGGAAGTTAATAGAACAATAGTATTGAAAGTGATGCAAGGATGTCCAGAATATGTTAAAGTTATTGTAGATGGTAAGGTAGCAGCAGAATTTAAAGAAATGAAGGCCCGGCTAGATTTGCAGCCAGGAGAAAAAGTCTGGCTTGATGGTCGGGAAGCAGTTGACCCTGTCTGGGTAAGAATAATAGAATCCCGCTGGAATGAACTACCATTTATTAAGGGCAGGGAGTACCGAATTCAAGGAGAGCTCAAGTTTATTGGTGAAATTCCCCCAGAAGGCAGGTTGTAGGAAAGCATTATAGAATAAAACTAGTTGGATCCGGAGGGGAGCTATGGTCTCGGGGAAAAAAGGGTTAATAGTTGCAATTGATGGTCCTGCTGG
>PUNT01000025.1 GCA_003551905.1 Halanaerobiales bacterium | reverse complement strand
TACCGGGTAGCTTAAGTCTGCCTGGCTGATTGTGAATAAAGCTGGTTGAGGGTAACGGTTCTGAGGATGTAGCACTGTCATGACCATGTAGTCGTCCTCTATATGGTTTAGGGAAGTTATGAGCAAGCCTTCAGTTAGTTGTTTCAGCTTTTTCTCTTTTAGGTCCAGCTTGTAGAGGTCTCCCCCCATGACAGAGCTTTCATAGGGATAGCTGGACAGGAAATAGAGGTAGTTTCCATGCAAATAAGGTGACCAGTTCTGCCCGGGTCCTTCTGTCAGGGTTATAATTCTGCCATTCTCCTGCAGCATATAAAGGTTTCTGGCTGCCCCTTTGTCCTGGGCAAATATAAGGCTATCTGTATTTACATCATAAAAGAGATTGCTTAAGTAATAAGGGGCTCTGTAAATCTCCTGAGGGGGTTCATCCCCTTCTATCTTTTTGTGCAGTATGAGGTATTCATCTTCATCTCTCATGACACAGTAGAAGCTATTTTCCCCCTTCCAGGCAGGCCAGTCATAATAGTTCATATCTCTGGTAAGGATGCTAATGCTATTATCCTCTTTCAGAAGAGCCAGATCATGGAAAGTTATTTCTCCTTCTTCAGATATCTGGCGGAAGAGATGAAAGAGAAAATTACCGTCCCGGTAGCTGAATGTGTTGGATGAAGGTACGCTGCCGGGAGCCATGTGCAGGACAGGAATCTCTTTATCTTGATCAAGAACCTGGTACCGTTCTTGGTTTTTTTCCAGGTATTTTAGGGCACCTTCAATTACCTGCCTTTGGTTGTGCAAAAGCCTATCCTGCATGAGATAGCCGATGAGAGTTCCCATATTGTCTTTGCTGAGAGAGTACTTATCCAGAAGATAATCCATTACCAGTATGCCCAGGCTCCTGTTATAACGCCAGCTAACATCGCCGGCCTGGCTGCGCCTGCGTATGTTTTCAGGGTCAAATGACAGCGGTATTTTTTGCTCTGTTGAGTACGGAGAGCCGGCGAAATAATTCCACAAGAGATATTCGGCTTGAATATCAGACCACCATACATTGTGCTCATTGTGTTGATAGAATTCATGCTGAAAAAGATGAACCATTTCGTGGAATAAGGTCATTTCATTGGTTATGGGATTTCTAGGTTCAATTATCAGGTGAATTCGGTTGTACAATATGACTGCATCTATGTGCTGTGGTAGGGATTTATGGGGGATGTTTTCAATAAAATGTTTTCGGCCATCATAAAAAGAAATATAGACTGGCGTTGAAGGACGTGACCGGTAAAGGGTTTGTAAATACTGCCAGTAGATTTCCGACCTGAGGAGCAGGCGTTTGATATACTCCTGATTTCCATAATAAGTGGCATGGAAGCGAGAGGTTATTATCTCTTCCCTTTCACTGCTATTACATACAGGTGCATCAAATAATGGAAATAAAAGCAGGAGAAATAAAATGGTAGAGCATGCTTTTTTCATTTTTTTCACCTCTCGGCAAAAATAAGGGGGAAAGTGTAAGGAGCCCCTGAGGGGCTCCTTACCTGGTTAAAATCTAATTGAAGTATTGAGAAGGATTGAGGTTTCTTTACCCCAACCTCCTATTAGCTTGATGTCAGAGATGGTAAGGTTGATGGCTTCCCAGGGACCAATGTGTAACCCCAGCGATGTGGAGAGGGAGGGTGTCCCTTTATGGGTTTCATAATCCAGGGTTAAGGTAAAAGGCAGCCAGCGGGGATAGAAGAACCTGCTTCCCAGGGACACTCCCAGATGAGGCAGGGGGTTTTGATTGTATCCCAGGCTGCCGGCCAGATGTATTCGGGGTAGAACTTCATAGTGAACACCTGCCTGCACACCTATGGGAGTTGCCCGGTTTACTGGATCGTGATCCTTGAATTCCAGTTCATCCGGGTCAAAATCAAAGTCTTCTTCATCAAAGTCAAAATCTTCACCTTTGAGGAAATTGGGCAACTCTATCTTTACATCATCCAGTTCAAATACAGCTTTCTTAACCCCGCTCCAGCGAATCATTCCCAGATTGGTTACAGAAAGGCCAACCCCCAGCTGGGGATTGATCTGCCCCCAGGCCCCAATGTCCAGGGCAAAACCATGGCCTCCACCGCCTTCCAGACCGGTTACGGAGTAGAAAGCTTCTCCTTTAACGGCACCTTCCACCGAGAAGTCATCTTCCTCAAAGTTGAGCTTAACATCACCCTTTTCCAGGTTTAAATGGGCCCAGCCCAAGCCATATATGTAATGGAGACCGGCACCTATGTGAAAACTATCCCAGTCCAGGGATTCGGCAGCAACATCAAGGGGGAAGGCATAGCTCAGGGAATTATCTATTATGACATTACCCCGGACGAAGCAGTCGCTGAAGTCAATACCTTCCTCCATCTCTTCCATGGTTATGCCCTCCAGGAGGAGGACTAAAAAGTCCTTGTCAACGCCCAGGGCGGCATTGCCCTTTGCCCTGGAGGCCAGACCCCAGCTGCCAAAGCCTGTGTAAAGGCCGCTGCGCAGGTCCAGGCCTGTTGTCATTGCATCACCTGATACTTTTCGTATCATTTCTTTTTTCATATCTTCATCCCAGAAATCTGCTGAAATGTATTTGATTATATCATTCACAGTCCAGGCATTGGTCCACAGGTTGAAATCCACCACATCCATGTGTAACTGGAAACGATAGGGGGAAACAGCTAAAAGGGCTGGGTTCCATTCCAGCGATTGTATATTTCCTGGAAATACCATGAGTGATTTTGGTGATTCACCCTGGGCCACGCCGGGGATCAGGACCAGCAGCAGTATCATGGAAATCAGAATCAATCTAGTATTGTTTTTCATTGACAGCCCTCCTTTTATAGTTCCCCGGGATTAACCCGGACTACTAAAGATGCCCAAACCTTTGGTTTTAACCAGTCAGTTGTTCTGAAGGTCACCGTTCTATCTGCTCCAGAGGTGTTGGGAATTATAACCTCCAGGCCAGCCCATACATCATCTTTGAATATATCAATTTCCTCGGCAGTAAGTCCTACAGAAAATTCATCTATTACAGGTTCTATGACATGGCCGTTTTCATCAGTATCTGTTTCAGGCAGGCCAAAGGTTTTAGTTATTGCCTCCGGATCAACATAAGGGGTGTCAGTGTTGCTCAAATAAACTTTCAAATCCACACCAATGGGCAGGCTGTTTTCAACTTCCAGGTTAACCGATGCTTCCCGGATCCATTTGATCATATCATCATCCAATTCACCCATTTCCACTGGCATGGGATCCAACTCATGGCTGGCGCCACCGTCTGGTACTATGAGGCTGAGTTTCAATGATATAGTGCCTTCCAGGTTGAAGGGATCATTGGCTATAGTTACTATTCCCGGTGGGTCGAAACTAATAGAACCTTCACCCAAATGAATGGAGTGAGGGAACTGATTGAAGATACCCAGGACGCCGGAGACGTCAACAGATACTTCTTCTTCATCAGCATTGCCGGGTATTTCCAGCTCAATAGTTTGTTGAGTTCCCAGGATTTCCCCTTCATCATCCCTTCCCTCAATGGGAATTTCTATTAAAATGCTGCTGCTGATAGGACTGGATACAATGAACAAGAGGTCCAGAGCCCCATCAGCGATGGTGAGGCCACCTAAAAGCTCGCCAATCTCCCCAAGTCCCAGCTCTTCATCCATCTGAGGTGTTTCAAAGTCTTCCAGCAAGTCCAGTTTCTCAGTATCAAAGGTAATTGAGGTCCAGTTTAGGTCCAGGATTTCCATTTCCATATTTATATCCTCGGTTGTATCGTAGACTATATCGGTTCCTGAGAGGGACATGTCAACGTGGAATTCATCAGTTTCTGGTTTTAAACTAACCCCGGACATGTCGAAGGTATTCCCTTCTATTCTGTCGAGTTCTTTAGTTCCAATACGCAGTTCTTCAACTGAGAAGTCCACTCCCCATCCTTCGGGAATAAGGGCATCTACCCTCAAGTTTCCTGAAGCAAAGACGATCTCTTCCAGTCCTTCTTCAAAGTCTGCTGGCGTGAAGGAGAAATCATGATCCAGATCAATTCCAGCCTCGTAACCTTCAACTTTTATGACAGTTAGTTGGCTGATTGAAGCAGCAATATTGATATTGTCTGAAAAATCATCTGAAGCTTCAATTTCCATAACGATATCAATTTCTTTTTCCAGGGTTTCCCCATCCAGATGGAATTCAAAATTTACAGGGGTGTTATCAGGAGGTACCAGTTTTGGGCCGGACACACCTATGTGTTCCCCTGAATCGGTGTTATACAAATTTATGGTAGCAGTTATATCGCCCATGGCATCATTGGTAAGGGATATGGTAATGTCCCCATCTGATACTGTAATACTCTGGAAGCCGGGCAAATCCATTGTTTCAGTTATTGTTTCAGTTTCACCACCCTCAATATCGATAAAGACATCTTTTTCCTGTAAAGCGAAGAGCTCAGGAATGGTAAATTCCGGCAGGGAAAAAGTGCTGGAAAAGCTGAGATCCGGCAGGTCCATTTCATCAAGATCAAAGGACATTGGGTCCAGGTCAAAATCAAACTTAATATCCCCTTCGGGCATTTCCTCTTCCATTAAATCTTCCAGAATTTCACCCATCTTTATTGTACTGGGGGGAATCAGGGGTAACTGCAAGTTTATGTCCCAGGAAGGACCGGGAACATGAGGGTCCCTTATAAATTCTCC
>PUNT01000241.1 GCA_003551905.1 Halanaerobiales bacterium | reverse complement strand
TGGGAAAGACAAAAACCTCTTCACCACTGGCAATCTCCCAGATCCGGGCTGTATAATCATAACTACCGGAAGCTAAATACCTCCCATCTGGTGACCACTTCAGGGTAGATACGATATGGTTGTGTTTTGTTAATTTCTGAACCTTCTCACCTGTATCCTTCTCCCAGATAATAATATTGCTGTCAAAAGCACCACTGGCCAGGTACCTGCCATCAGGGGACCAGTCCAGGGTCCGGATCCAGTCTGCATGACCTTCCAGAACATTTTCCTTTTCCCAGGAGCTGGTATCCCAGATATGAACCACTTTATCATAGCCACCAGTTGCCAGGTATCTGCCATCAGGGGACCAGGCAACAGCCCTCACCCAGCTCCCTGGTGTTGTTATCTTCCTGTGGGGTTCATTTTTTGCCATGTCCCAGATGCGTAAGGTCTCATCCCAGCCACCACTGGCCAGGTATTTGCCATCAGGCGACCAGTCCAGGGCGAGAACCATGTGTTCATGGCTAAGCTCTCGCTGGGGCAGGTATATGGGGTTGGCAGCCCAGGGAAAAACTACAGATTTTTCTCCTTCCCAATGGCTCCGGAGGATCTGCAGAGATTGGCCTTTTTCCATGTCCCAGGTCCTAACAGTTCGATCAGCACTGCTGCTGGCAAGTATTTTCCCATCAGGAGACCAGGCTGCTGCCAGAACATCACCATAGTGGCCGGTTAGCTGGTGCAAGGGCTCATGACTAAAAGGTAACCATGTCCGCACTTTATTATCACTGCTAACTGTAACCAGAACATCTCCCTCAGGAGCCCAGGCAGCATATTCAATATCACCTGTATGCCCTTTTATGGCCCGGATTTTCTCTCCTTTTTGGACACTGAAAATACCTATTTCACTATCCCTTGTTCCATATACTATATACTCACCATTAGGACACCAGTCAACACTGAATACCCAGCAGTAAAAATTTTTTTCATATAATTTTTCTCCTCTTAAAGGATCCCATACATGCAAAGATGTATCATCCCCACAACTGGCCAGGTAATTTCCGTCCGGTGACCAGGAAAGGGAGCGGATACTGCCTCGCTGACTCTGAAAAGCTTTTAACTCCTTCCAGTCTCCATCCCAGATCATGACCTTACCGTCCTGATCGCCAGCAGCCAGCAGATTATTGCTTTGGGACCAGGCCAGGGAATGTATCCGTCGGGGTGTGTTAATAACCTTTTCCATATCACCTGTGGCTGCTTTCCAGATGCGAACAGTACTATCATTTCCTCCGCTGGCCAGGTACTCACCATCAGGAGACCAGCTCACAGCCTGTACCCAGTGATTATGTTCTTCCAGAGCATGAACTTCTTCACCAGTTTCTACATTCCATATCCGGACCGTTCTATCCCAGCTGCCAGTAGCAAGGAAATCCCCTCCTGGACACCAGGCTACAGAAGTTACCCAGTCCCGGTGACCTTCCAGGAGCAGGACCTTTTCACCCCTCTCAACGTCCCATATTCGCACAGTTCTATCAGCGCTGGCGCTGACCAGATACTTTTCATTTGGAGACCAGGCCAGATCCAAAACCCCGTTCTGATGTCCTGGTAAAACCAGGCTCTCCTGACCAGTCCTCGCATCCCAGATTCGCACCGCCTTATCGTGACTGCCGGAGGCAATTTTTTGGCCACTGGGCGACCACACAACAGCCCATATCAGCTGCCGGTGGCTGCCCAGCCGGGAAACAGGTAACCAGGTACTGAAATCATGGGGAGCCAGTTCTCGGGCAACAAAATCAAGTTCTAACTTTTCCTCCTGCCCTATTTCTACCTGACGGGTCCGGGGTTCAAACTCAAAACCGGCTTTTCTAGGGCTTATGGTGAGTTTCCCTCGGGCAGTAATTGACCAGTAACCTTCTTCATCTGTCAAAACTGTGGCCGGCTCATCCCCAATTATAACTACACTCACATCACTTAAGCCTGGTTTTCCTTCCCCCAGTGTTATGCGGCCGGAAATCTCCTGCTCTGCCTGAGGCTCACAGGCTGTAAATAATAAGAGTGCAGCAACAAACAACAGCACAGGAAAAATTTTTCGGGAAACCATTACAACAACCCCCAATCAATTTGATTATACAATTCCCCTTTATACGCTGTCCTGGCAGCATATAAATCAGAAGAAACCTTTACTGTTGTTTTATCCATCCCCACATCTCAAAACATAAAACTATCCTCCAGCCACTGGTGGGAAGATATCTATTACATCGTGAGCTTGAAAAGCTCTCTCTTTTCTCTTAAGCTGTATATAATTCCTGCCATTGATGAGAATCGAGCATTTCCTTGCTAAAACCTGGGCATCTTTTCCAAATTTATGGCGGATATGGCTGAATAATTCTTTTAAATTATTAATGGAAACTTTTTCTTCCCTGCAGCCTGTCATCTTCCGCAGATTTCCATGGTACCTAACTGTCAGCATCTTCAATCCCCAGTCTTTTTAAGGTTTGCGGCCGGGGGACCCCCTCTTCATCCCAGCCCCGACCGGCATAATAGCGGGGGAGCATCTTTTTGATGGGCACCTTTGAGTCAGGAATATTTTCATCCTGAAGCTTCTCTTCCAGGCGTTTATTGAGCCTGTCCTGACTATGGTCAAGCCCTTCCCGGATATTGAAGAGTCGCTCGGTGTTGAATCCAGCTTCACCAGCTTCCAGAAAGCGCCCCAGGGTCATGGGAACCCCCATGGCATAGCCAAGAGCACGACTGTGGGGCAAAAAGGAAGAATTAAAGGCCATGATTCGCGGCCGACGCAGATAATATTCCAGTATTTTCCCGCTTTTCTGCAATGCGCTGGCCAGAATCTTAGCCAGCATCCCAGAGGGAGACACCCTGTTTAAATAATCCAGGAGGGTGAGGCTGGTGAAAAGACAGGATCCAGCACTGGAGATAGCTTCAACAGAGTTCTGCATCATGATGGTGAGGGCTGGTTTGGCTTCAATGGTCTGAGGATCAATGTTGATAGGCCCAATGGCTTCCAGGAAAACCAGATAACCTCCGTTAAGATGGCATGCTCCCCTGTTAGCAGTGGCATAACCCAGCCCCATGCCTACAGAGCGGCGGGGATCATAGGCCGGCATCTCCAGGCCTTTGGATTGATTGGCAAACTCCTTCCCCCCATATTTCTGGGCCAGCCATAAACTGCCCCGGGCCAGTTCATCTCCATGCTGGCGTCGGCAGGCAATATCCTCAATAATTTGGTCCAGAGCATCAAGTTCCCAGAAATCAGGCCCCAGGTCTGCCATACCTTTTTCTTTCAGCTCCATGGCAAATGAGAGAGTAGCCCCCAGGCTGATGGTATCAAGACCCAGAGTATCAGCCAGATAGTTCCAGCGGCTAATCCTTTCCATGCTGCTGTTTTGGAGATTGCTCCCCAATAATCCCACTGTCTCATACTCCGGTCCTTTGATCTCCTTACCATCAAGCATTTGTCTGCGCCCACAGCGAATGGGGCAAGTCACACAGCCAAAATTTCTGGTCAGGAAATTATCTGCATAATATTCTCCGGAAATTTTTTCTGCTTCCGGAAAATGGGGGCGGGAGAAATTCTTAACCGGCAGAACACCGGTAACAGCAGCCTTGTTCACAAAACCCATGGTGCCATATCCCGGCATAACTTCACCGGTCATCTTATTCTCCTGCAATGTTTTCCACCATTTCTTTATATGGTTTCTAAATTGCCGGGGACGGGCTACAGGAATCTTTTCCTGCCCGAAAGCTGTAACTGCTTTGAGGTTTTTTGAGCCCATTACTGCCCCTACACCACATCTCCCTGCCACCCTCTCCTGTGAAACCACACAAGCATAGGAAACGCCATTTTCACCAGCCGGCCCGATAACCACCTTACCATAACCGCCGGGCAATTCTTCCTGAACAGCTTCAGTGTTCATTCCCCAGAGATGAGCAGCATCGCAGATCCTGGCTTCTCCTGCTTTAACTTCAATATATACTGGGGCAGGAGCCTTACCAGTAATTATCAGACCTTCCAGTCCCGCCCGACGCAACTTGTAACCAAAATTACCTCCACAATTAGAAGAAGCAATCCCTCCTGTTAAGACATTTTTACAGCTGATGTTAAACCTTCCACAGGCAGGGGCTCCGGTACCTGTTAGAGGTCCTGTATTGATGATAAAAACGCTTGCCGGTTCCAGGGGATCAACCCCCTCTTGCATCTCCGCCAGCAATAATCTGGCAGCCAGAGATTTCCCCCCAATATGAGTACGGTAGATCTGCTGGGATATGGGATAGTCAAACACCTCTCCCCTGCTCAGGTCTATATATAGATAACGAGGCAGTACCAAGTCCTCACCTCCATGGTTACAATTGCTCAAGGGATGATCCTGACCTGAAAACAATAAACCAAAAAGTTTCCTTCTGGAAACACAGGCCAGCCCGGGAATTCAAAAAATCACCAGCCTCCTCCTATCCTTCAATTGGCAACCTTCTTACGAGCTGGAATAAAGAAAGATTTTTCCTGGCGATTTTCCAGGAAAAATCTAATTAAATTAGGTAATATAGTAATGAGGTCCGGGCAGCTAACACCACTTCCCTGCAAATCTTTTTCTGTTTTCTGGGTATAATACTTCACCATATGGATTAAATAGCTGAAAATTTCCGGTGTCAGGCCGGTAGCCTGGCAAATGAGCTGGGAGCCATGCAGTTTGCGAACCATCTTTTCTGGCAATTTCCAGCCAGGTTTTTTTCCGG
>PUNT01000285.1 GCA_003551905.1 Halanaerobiales bacterium | reverse complement strand
GAGAGAAATTCATCAACCTGTTAAATATGAGACAGCGCTGGAGTGATTTCTGTCAAGGTTGCGGCAGCACCGCGTAGCGGCTTGACCTTGACTGAAAGAACGGAAGCGCTATAATCTAACAACAGGTTGATAAAGCCAGTATAGTTTTAACGAGTGCAGGCAGAATTTTCAAAACTGAAAAATTTCGTCTACAATTATTGAAGGAAAACAATGACCAGGTGCAGTATATTTCCTCCAGGAAGAACTGGAGGTGAAAGAAGAGATGGGGAAACAGAAAGTGTATCGCCATATACCAGACAAACTGCTTGACTAGGTTCAAAGATTCCCCTGACCATTTTACCGTATTTTGGACAAAAAACGTAGTGCTTTTCCCGCTTTTTTATTATTCAGTAAGCCCCAAGTAAAGAAATAAATATTTGGGAAAGGATAACAGTATCATATCTTGAAGCAATTGGAAGTAGAAATTTCGATTAAAAAATAAAAAAGAAAAATTTTTCATTGTTTTTCGCTTATCAATGGGACCACTAAGTGAAGAAGAAATAAGAATTAAAAAAGATATATGAAAATATAGTTACCGAAATCCCCAAATAATTATAGGCAACTAATTCAGCTGTTGTATAACATGTGTTCCCATTGACGCCAAAGAGAGGGCTACCCTTCGGGACATGCCTTCTGGTAAGATGTTTACGAAAGTTACTGATGAAAGAAAATATCCAGCAAACATCGTAACAGACCCAGGGGGCACAGCCACATCGGGAACACTCGGGATATTATGTAACATGCCAGGCTTTATAAAAAGTGCCTTAAACATATTTATAAGTACATTTGAGTGGTAATGTGAAATAGGTATTGTTTATATTTAAGGAGGGGAGGTTACTAATGGTTATTGAGATACGCAAGTTGATACCAGACTTTGCAGAAGATTATGTGAATTTTTTTGATACTACGCCACACGATAACAATGTGGATGAACATAAATGTTATTGTGTGTGTTGGTGTAACGATGATTATGAGGGCAAAGATTTTTCGACAGCAGAGAAAAGAAGGAAATGGGCCTTACATTATGTCAAAAGAAATAATATTCAAGGTTATCTTGCTTACAGTGGTGATGTGATTGTTGGATGGTGCAACGCCAATACAAAATCAGATTGCTTGAAATGCGCTAGTTGGAGAAGATTTATGAATTATGTACCGCTAGAGGAATCTAACACGAGCATAAAGGTGAAATCTATTTTCTGCTTTGTAATTGCGCCTGAGATGAAAAGGAAAGGCATTGCTACGCTACTATTGGAGCGTGTATGTAAGGATGCGGTCCAAGATGGTTTTGACTTTGTGGAGGCATATCCGTACAAAGAATATAGTTATCAATCATCAGATTTTGGCGGCTATTTTGAGATGTATAGAAAGAGTGGATTTTATGTGTTCTTAGAGGCTGAACAAGGGCTTGTCATGAGAAAGCAGTTAAAGTAGTACCGACATTATAAGCATAATACGAAGCTATGCATTGTTAAGAAGATAAAATATTAAAGCCGGGTACGACACATAACAGCAAGGTTTACGGTTCCACTTCCTACCGTCGCTTCACCCAAATTCATAAGCCTATTGAGAATAATCTTTGGGATTAAGATTCTTAAATTAATGTAAGAAACAAAATAATCCAGATAACAAGTTAACTAAAGATATCCTGTTAGCTGGAGGGAGATAAAATCCGGGGTTGAAGTTATGGAAAATTATTTCTTCAAAGCCAGATTAAATAGAAAGGGGCAGGTAGTAAGAGATGGACCTTATTCTGAGAAATGGATATATAATAGATGGCAGCGGTAAAGAAAAGTTTGAAGGAGATATAGCAGTAAAACAGGGGAAAATAATCGCAATAGGATCTCCGGGAGAAATAACTGGAGAAGTTGCCTATGAAATAGATGTAGGAGGGAATGTGGTAAGCCCCGGATTTATTGATATACATTCCCACTCGGACTGGATATTGCCCAGAAGAGACCATGACAAAATTCTCAGGCCCCTTGTAGAGCAGGGAATCACCACGGTTGTTGCAGGAAACTGTGGCTATAGCCCTGCTCCAATTATACCTGAAACAGAACATATGGATATTTTGCAGGAGGATACAGCTTTTCTCTGTGAAGACCCCCTTGATTTTGACTGGGATTCCATGTCATCATTTTTCCAGCATCTCAATAAGCAGGGGCTTTTAATGAATGTGGGCATGCTAACAGGGCACGGAACTCTCCGCTATTCAATCCTGGGGAAAGATATGTCCTATCCAGAAACAGAAAAGATGGAGGAATTCAAAGAAACTATTATACAATCATTTGCAGATGGTTCTTTTGGTATTTCTTTTGGTCTGGGTTACGAACCGGGTCTTTTTGTATCAGAAAAAGAACTGATAGAAGTGGCAAGCATTGCTGGCCAGTATAATCGGATAGTAACAGTTCACCCTAAAGCCCTTTCCCGTGTTTCAGGTGCCTATCCTCTCTGGCCTCCTGGTAGAGATCATATTCTGCAGGCAATGAAAGAGATAATAGCTCTGACCCGTAAAACAAATGTTAAGATGCATATTTCCCATCTTTTATTTGTCGGAGAAAAAAGCTGGAACAGCGGATTTAAAGCACTGCAGTTAATTGATGAAGCTAGAAGAGGGGGATTGGATATAACTTTCGACACTTTCCCCTATTTTTTTGGAAACACTACAATATATGTTGTTTTTCCGGCCTGGTTTAGAAAAGATATTGATACTAAATTTTCCAATCCGTGGGCCAGGTGGAGACTATGGCTTGAGATAGAAGTAATGACCCGGATGCTTGGATTTAACCTCAATGATATCCAGCTATTATGGGGCGGGCATCCAGACCTGGAAAGGTTTAATGGCATGTTCTTTGACAAGATAGGGGAACAAACAGGAAAAACAACTTTTTCTGCCTACCTCATGGTAAGCGAAAAGAGTCGGGGTAAAGCCCTGTGTCTCATGCACAAATATTCAGGAAAAGATGACTATCAGGATCTTTATGAAACAATACTGACACATCCGGCCAATATGTTTGCTACCGATACAATACTTACTACAAGGGGCAGGCAAAACCCGGCAGGTTTTGGTGCTCTTCCCCGGGTGCTGCAGTTGTACTGGAGAGAAAGGAAGCTTTTATCACTGGAAGATGCAATAGCCCGGATGACAGGAAAATCAGCAAAGAGAATAGGGTTAAAGGATAGAGGGATTTTAAAAGAAGGCAACTGGGCTGACATAACTGTCTTTGACCAAGAAGATGTAAGGGATAACACAACGCTGGAAAGATTGGAAGAAAAGTCTTCCGGAATAAAGCATGTTTTTATAAACGGTGTTCAGGTTGTAAAAGATGGGGTGGTTAAGAATGAGGTGCTCCCAGGGCAGGTACTTAAATCTTAATAATAAGATTGAAGTCTTGACAGGTGGTAGAGTTGGACTTTGCTTTTTCCAGTTGTTCAGAGTATAAAAGGATTTCAAAGATCCATTCTTTTTATTTGAAAATCACCCCAGTAGCAAGCATTCAAAAATTGTCCTGTGTGGGAAATGTTTCCAATAGAGCATAGTTATGATGATATTCCTAACATTGAAAAAGGAGTAACGGTAAAGAGGTTAACAGGGGGTAATGCTTTGGCTCAAGGGTATAGAGTTCTTATGATAATTTTTTTAACATTGTTACTTCTTAACGTCACAAATGCTGTTATATCAGAAAGCCCTCCTTTAATTGATAAAATAGTTTTTCTCCGGGAGGGAGAACTTTGGATTGGGGGTAAAGATGGGTGTGGTCAGGAACAAATTACTGAAACTGCAGGAAAAATTGCAGATTACTTGTTTTCAGAATCTCTGGAGTACCTGGCCTATACCAGGGTAATAGATTATGTTAGCGAACCAGGGTTATGGGATGAAGAAGAAGAGATACCCCAGAGAGCGGTTTATTCAATTACAGTAATGGAACTGAAAACTCAGAGAATTTTAAAAGAAATAGTACCACCAGATAGTACTTGGTACTACCTCCTCAACTGGCTACCAGAGAATAAGTTGTTGTTCTCTGAATCTTCAGGTTTTGATGTAGGTGCATTCTTTATTTTTGATGTTAAAGAAAACACCATAAAAGAGTTGGACTACCATGAAGGAAGTCGACTATTGAGTGCTGATTTCCATAAAGGCGGTTCCCTTATGGTATATATAGACCATTTGGGTTTTGGGGAACAATTCAGGGCAAACCTCTATCTGGTTGATCGAAAGACAGGGGATGAAACGTTGCTGATTTCTAAGAAGAGCATCCTGCATCCTGAAATAGCATGGGATAAAAGTAAAATTGCCTTCCTATCCCTGGAATATGTTGGGATGGAAGGCTTTGATAATCTATGGATCTATGATATTAATAATGATTCCCTGGAGAATCTCTACAGGGAGCCAGCAAGGCCTAAAAGCGCTGGCAGTATTTTATCATGGTCACCAGATAATAGTTTTATGGGGATGTTTTTTCCGGATGTAGCATTGTTAATAGAAATTGAAAATCCAGAAATTGTTCACCATATTCAGGGAAAAGATTTTCAATGGATTGACCACAGGGAAATTATTTTTGTCCAGGATAACAATGTTCATATATATTATCTTGAGACCAAGGAGAGAGAGTTATTGATAAAAGATGCCACTAGACCGGTTTTTACAAAAAAATAGTCCCCTGATGTTTTGATGATATAATGAGCCCTACTCTCTTC
>PUNT01000105.1 GCA_003551905.1 Halanaerobiales bacterium | reverse complement strand
TCTTGATTTCCTTCTCCAGGATTTCTCTATTCTCATCCCCCATCTCCTTAATCTGGGTGATAATATCCAGAAGGGGATTTAGATGCAAATCTGGACCCCTGGCAGATTCTTCTATTTTCTGTATGATTACTTTCTTTTCGTCCATAATGGTATGCAACTCAGAAAAATTTCCTTCTTGTAAAATTGTCCGTTCTGTGTGGGTGAGTTCCAGCAGCTCTTGATATTTTTCCAGAAGGGACATCTCATTCACTCCTTCTCTTGTTTATCCTCACCTTGAGCCCTGAGGGAAGCAGCTTCCTCCCAGGCTGTTTTCAATTCCTCCAGCAGAGAAACAACCTCTTTGATGGGCTCCGGATCTTTATTGTTATTGGCCTGCACCAGCTGGTGATGCATATAATCATACAGCTTGAGGAGATTTTCTGCCATTTCACCGGCCTCAAAATTCAAGCCAATTGTTAGTTCCTCCAGTATGGCCTGGGCTGTCATGAGATAATTGTGCTGCTCTTCACGGGTCAGGCTATCCCACTTCAATAAGGCTCTTTTCAGGTGCTTTATAGCCCCTTTATAGCAGAGCAGTACCAGTTCTTCCGGAGAAGCCATTTCTACCTGATTTCGCCTGTACTGTTGATATGGATTGGCCTTCATTACCATTCCTCCCTACCCTTTTACCTGTTTTCTTGACTCAAACCCTCCAGAGACCTTAACTGCTGAGACAACCACTGGCTCTCGCTCATCATTTCCTGAAGAACAGTTTCCAGGGCTGTGAACTGCCGCACCAAACGATCCCGGGTCATCTGCACCCGTTCTTCCATTCTCTCCATTCGGTTTTCCAGGTCAGTTATAACATTGTTGTAGAATAGCTGCCGCTGGGCAATGGTGCCCTGACCGCTGCGTAAGGCTAAGTCCAGGTAATCATCCAAACGACGGGAGATACCATCAAAACCTGCGCCGGTAAGTCTTTCACTTCCATCCCGAGCAGTAACATCTCCATGTACCAGGTTAAAACCCATTATCTCCCTGGCAGCTGCCGGTTCATCCTCTCCGGCCTCATGCTGTACCAATAGATTGTATATGTCTCCTGCTGTAGCACCAGCAGTATAATGCACATCCACCCGGTACGAACCATCATCTCTTGAACTCACCTGAACACCGGCTTCACTGCTCTGTTTCATGGTAAGGCGCACTTCCTGACCCAGGCTCTTGGCTTCCAGGCCCACCCTGTCATTCTCCTCCAGGACAGCTAGGAAGTTCTCCTGGCCCTGGAAAAGGGCCTGTACCTGTTCTGGTTTTTCCCGCAGGGTGGCCATAAATTTTCCCTGATCCAGATCCAGCAAACCTGTTTCCCGGTCAATGCTAAAACCCAGGACTCCTGCCTGGTCAACTCCTTCATTCAAGCCCAGTCCCACTGTATCCATGAGCATCTGCCGGATGCCGGATTGAATTCTCATGAGGGCTGAATCGCCCTGGAGAAGTTCTCCTTCTCCCATCTTTTCTTTCAGAAACTGATAGGTGCTGTTGTACTGCTCAACAAAACCCACAACATGCTCCATTATATCTTCATAATTCCTGTCTGTTTCAATCCAGGTACTGCCAGGTCCCCGCAACTCAAAGGTAATACCATCTATGAGATCATCAACAGTATTGGAGGAGCGGTGGATGTCCTGGCCATCCAGGCGGAAATGGGCATCCTGGGCTTCCCTCAAGACATGCAAGTAGTTTTCTTCTTCATCGATTAAACCCAGGTATTCCATAATACCATGAGGATCCTCTACTTCAATAATGCCCTCTGTTCCCGAAGTTGCACTCTGAAGAATCAGGCGATTGTCAATGATACTGGCATTCACCCCTGTATCAGTTTCTTCTCCCGGATCTATAAGGTCCTGGCTGAAATCTAAAGCTTCCAGCGTCCCATCTCCCAGCCGGAAGGAGGCCAGGTCAGTTGCTGCTGGCTCCTCCTCTCCTTGCCCTTCATGGGCCTGCAAAAGGCTGTGAATATCTTCAGCTGTGGAATCAGCAGTATAGTTTACAGTTATAATGTGGCCATCCTCCCCATCCCCGGTCACCTGAACTATATTTTCTTCCCCTTCCTGCAGTACTAAAGAAACATTCTCCTGCAGGGCAGCAGCTTCCAGTCCAACAACACCTTCTTCTTCAATAATTTCCAGATAAGAAAGCTGAGGACCGGTGGCAGAATTTATCATATCCCTTATTTCACTGAGGCTATGATCTTCTTCAATACTGATTTCCACACCGTTAATGAGGATCTGGCCAGTCTGCTCCAGGGGTTCATTCGCATCTTCTACCTGGCTGGAGGCCACCCGGTGGTACTGGGCCAGTTCAAATACTTCCAGGTTAAAAAGGCCTTCATCTATGTCACCGGTAACCATGGCTGTAGCCACAGACGTATCAGAAGATGCAGCATGAAGGGGGGCAAACTCCGGTATTTCCAGGAGACTATTTCCTGCTGTTCGCAGGTTATAGAGGCGGGTGTTCACATCCTGCCAGGATTCTATCCGTTTCTGGTAAATGCCCTTTTCCGCCTCCATCTGGTATATGGGGCGGCGTTCTATTTCCACCAGTTGGTCAATTATATCGTCTACATCAAGACCGCTGGCCAACCCTCTGATGCTTATTGACATAAGAAACCCTCCTATACTATCTCGTCCAGAAACAAACCTACCATCCTCTGTACCCGGACCAAAAGATCAAGCATCTCCTGTGGTGGCAATTCTTTTATTATTTCATCAGTATTCCGGTCCACCACCTGCACAAAATAACGCTCTGAATCTTCATGCAGCTTGAAATGCAGGTCCTTCAATGTTATTTCCAGTTTCTCATTAAAATCATCAAGCTCTTTACGAACCTTTTCCTGTAGTTCTCGAACTGAGTCCTCCTTAATTCCTTCCAGCGTCCTCTTCTTTCTGTCTACCAGCCTGGCGAGATTTTCCTCACCGGATAGTGCTGGTGGTCTCTGCTGGGTATTTCTGATTTCCATGAGCCCACCTCCAAAAAAATCTCCCCCGCCTTAATGAGCTTCAGTATACTAATCGGCTTTATGGGCATAAGGCTTAATGGGCAAAAAGGCTTTTGAATGGATATTAATAGCGTAATACTTCCTTATACTAGGATATGCTTCTTTTTTAACCCTTATTGTTTAAATAAAGCTCCAGCTCCAGGCAGGGAAAAGTACAAAAAAAAAAAACGGCCATAAAGGCCGTTTAAAAACTCTCTTTTAGCAGCATCCAGTATGCTTCAGTGCTGTTTATGTGCTCATTCTCTATAGCATAGTCCAGGGCTTTATTGCCTTCCTCATCAACTGCTCTGGTATCTATGCCATTTTTTAATAATTCAACCAAGATTTCTGGAGTCCTGCTATGCTCGGCTGCATGCATGAGAACTGTTTTCCCCTTGCTGTCCCGGGTATCTATACTGGCCCCGGCTGAAAGCAGTTCTTTAATGAGTTCAGGCTTTTTGCTATTTTTGACAGCTATCATGAGGGGGGTTTCCCCCTGGCTATTTTCCATATCCACGTCTGCTCCTGCCTCCAGAAGGGCTTTAACAACTTCTATATTGACTCCTTCCTCTACTGCACAGGTAATTGGCGTTCTGCCGTCATTGTCTCCCCGGTCTATATCAGTTCCTGACTGCAACAAAACCCTGGTAATTTCTGGATTCTCATTATACCTCACTGCCTGCAGGAGTGGGGTGCGTCCGTATATGTCCTGTGTATTAACATCAGCTCCGGAAGAGATAAGGGCTTTTATTACTGCCGGATTCTCATTCACTTTAGCTGCATGCATGAGGGGAGTACTTCCATCGCTATATTTTATGTTTACATCAGCTCCTGCCTCCAGGAGAGCTTCAACAATATTGTGATTTTCATTGGCTGCAGCATATCTTAAGGGAGTCCGCCCATAATAGTTTTTGCCATCCACATCAGCTCCTGCCTTGATGAGGGTTTCAATTACTGCTGGGTCCTGATTGTGCTCAGCAGCATACATCAGGGGAGTATAACCGTTTTCATCCCTTTTCTTGACGTCAACTCCTTCTCTTATGGCCGACAGGATTTCCTGAGCAGATCCATTAGGGAGAGTAGCCCACCAATCTTTTTCCACATTGCTACCCTCCTTTCCAGAGGGTAAATAAGCGGTCTGAGCTCTTTCCTCTTCTACATCTTCAGAGGGAGCAGCTAGAGTTTCTTCAATATCCTCCGGTGGCTTTCGGTCTGCTGCTGGCATCTGGAAAGGTTTTTCTTCCACATCCTGCTCCTGAACCGGCTCTTCTTCCCAATCTTCTGTTTGTTCCTGTTCCTCTGTCTCCGGCTCATCCTTTACAACCCTTATTTTTTCTTCCCTGCTTCGGGCATCAAATTCTGCTCCAGCCGTAATCAATAGCCTTATAAGTTCTGGATTCTGGCTCTCTTCAGCATACCGCAAAGGAGTCCAGCCGGCTTTGTCTCGAGCATTAACATCTGCCCCGGCATCTATTATGGTCTTAATTACTTGTGGATTTCGCTGCAATCTCACAGCACACATTAAGGGTGTCCAGCCTTCTTCATTTCTGGCATTTACATCAGCATCATTCTCCAGTAAAACCTTTATGACATCGATACTCTTATTGAGCAAGCAGGCATGCATAAGGGGAGTCCAGCCATCACTATCCTTCTGATTGACTTCTGCCCCTCTTTCCAGAAGCATCTTTATAACTTCCGGGTTATTGTTGTTCTTGGCAGCATGCATTA
>PUNT01000072.1 GCA_003551905.1 Halanaerobiales bacterium | reverse complement strand
TACCCAGCCAGGGTCTGATAATCCTACCGTGTTCAATGAGTTCATCAGAAATTTCCCGGGCGGTGTTTATTGGTATGGCAAATCCCAGCCCTTGAGCTCCCCGGATGATGGCAGTATTGATACCCACAACCTCTCCTTCACCATTGATCAAGGGCCCACCGCTATTGCCATGATTGATGGCAGCGTCTGTCTGTATGACATCGGTTAACTCAGTTCCTTCTTCAATGGCAATACGTCGGTCCAGAGCACTGATAACGCCTACTGTCACCGTGTTGGAAAGCCCATAAGGATTGCCAATGGCAATGGCTACCTCCCCTACCCGGAGATTATCCGAATCTCCCAGGGTAGCTGTTGGCAGATTGCGTCCCTCAATTTTAATGACAGCCAGATCTGTAACTGCATCTCGCCCGATAATTTCAGCTTCATACTCTTCTTCCACACCTGGCAGTGTTACCATTATTTTCTCCGATCCTGCTATTACATGGTTATTGGTGAGAATGTAACCTTCTTCCTGGAATATGACCCCAGAACCTTCAGCAGGAACCTCCTGCCGGTACTGGCGCATGAAGAAGTCATAGACAACTCGCTCCTGCATTGTAGTTATCTTTACTACTGCCGGACCCACATCTTCCACTATCTGAACCAGGTTGGAACTCAAGGCCGGATGTCCTTCTTCCGGTAATGGGTATTCATACTCAGGCACTCTCTCAGCTATCTCTTCATTGCTGTTATTTTCAGGCTCATCTCTGTGGGAAAAGACAGAGGTGGCGAAGAAAACAAACCCGGTTCCCAAAAGGACAAACACCAGGAGTAGCGACAAAAAAGCAGTTACACTCTTTTTCCTATTTCTTTCCTCCCAGGACATATTTTTACCCCCTTCTCTTATCAAGTCAACTCATAAGGTTGGCTTACACAATTCCTTTCAATAACATTCAGGTGTAAGTTAGGAGCAGGATATACCCCCTTTTCTTTTAAAAGATTTTCTACTGTAATCCTGGCCAGTTCAGGGTAGTTGTTTTCCTGACTCAGATGGGCCAGGAATACAGCAGTAGGGTGATCATTGAGGATCTGGGACAGGAAATTGCCACAATCATCATTGGAAAGATGCCCCAGGGGACTTTTTATTCTCTTCTTCAAATACCAGGGATATGGACCATTAGCAAGCATATCCCGGTCATGATTGGCCTCCAGTATTATAACATTAGCCCCTTCCATTATCTTCTCATGCTCGGTATTAGTTTCTCCCAGATCAGTAGCTATTACCACCCGGCGTTTTTTCCAGCAGATTACCAATCCTACCGGTTCCTGAGCATCATGGGACAGGGGGAAATGGGCAATATCCATGGCCCCTAGAGAGAATCCCCCACTCAAATCTCGCTGCAAGTCAGGAGGAACAGAGTTAAGCTCCCGACAGCCAGCAGCCCAGGTCCCCGGCATGGTATAAACTGGCAGGGACCAGCGCCTGGATAAAATTCCTGCCCCCTTAATATGATCCTGATGCTCATGAGTGATAATTATACCGCTAATATCATCTGGAGATAATCCCAGTATCTGCAACCGTCTCTCAATGGACCTGCCGCTCAGACCGCAATCCACCAAGAAGCCCTTTTTGCCATGGCCTATGTAAATAGAATTTCCTGAACTGCCGCTGGCCAAAGGGCAAATTTTTAGGCCCATGTACCCACCTCCAAATTAATAATTCAATAGTGCACAAAACTTTTCCTGCAAATATGGCTTGCAGGAATTGAATGTCAGGAGAAGAAATATATTTTTAAACTATGAAAAGGTTGAGGGAGGATAGAATGTGGATAAAATAAAAGTTTTAATAGCCGATGATTCACCCTTTATCCGCCAGTTATTCCTGGATTTTTTCCAGAACGATCCCAGCTTCCAGGTTATTGGCAAGGCCCGAAATGGCCAGCAGGTTTTGGATTTCATCGAAAAGCAAAAACCTGATGTCATTACCCTTGACCATCAGATGCCGGTCATGAGCGGACTGGAAGCCCTCAAGATTATTATGGAAAAAAATCCCCTGCCTGTCATCATGGTTTCCGGCCATACTCATAAAGGAACCCAGCTGACCCTTGATGCACTGGAGCTGGGAGCTTTTGACTTTGTCACCAAACCAGAAGTCAAAAACCCCCAACAACTCTACAATATAAGGGATGAACTCCTGAAAAAAGCTAAAGCTGCAGCCCGGCAGTTCCGCCCCAAACCCAAACCAGAACCAGAAGCAGTACAGGTTACCTCCAGCCTGTTGCCCTCCTGGCAACCTTTTACCACCGGACCCAAACTCATAATCATTGGTACCTCCTCAGGGGGGCCCCGGGCCTTGCAGCAGATTATTCCTGCCTTTTCCCTACCAGAATCTACATCTATGATCATAGTCCAGCACATGCCAGGAGGCTTTACAACCTCTCTGGCCCAAAGGCTGGACAAAGATGCTTCGTTTCCAGTGAGAGAAGCTCATAACGGTGATGGAATAGTTCCTGGCAGGGCCCTGGTAGCTCCTGGTGATTTCCACCTGATTGTTGATGATGACCATTCAGTAATCCTGAATAAAAAACCTCACCTTTGGGGTGTGAGACCTGCTGTAGATCACACCTTAAAATCTGCAGCATCTATCTACAAGGAAAATCTTATAGGGATTATCCTCACCGGCATGGGCCGGGACGGTTCAGAAGGCATGGTAGAAGTCAAGAAATACGGGGGAAGAACCCTGGTGGAAGATGAAACAACCTGCACAGTCTTTGGCATGCCCCGGGCAGTTATTCAGGCTGCTGCAGCTGATGTTGTACTTCCCCTGCCGGAGATTCCCCTGTTCATTGCTCAGATGTTTGAGGAGGAGAAAATTCGTGAAGGATGAACTGGATTTCACAACTTTCAAAAACCTTGTTTCCCGGGAACTGGATCTGCGGTTGGACAGTTATAAGCTGAACCGTGTGGAAAGAAGAGTGTACAGCCTCATGCGCCGCCATGATCTTACTTCTCTCCAGGAATGTTTGCATCAGATCAAAAAGGACTCAACTTTTCGGGAAGCATTTATAAAACACTTTACCATAAACACCTCAGAATTTTACCGCAATCCCACCTCTTTTGGGTACCTGGAAGAAAATGTCCTGCCTTCCCTTTTCCAACGGCTGAGCAAGGTCAACATTTGGAGTGCCGCCTGCTCCAATGGAGCTGAACCTTATACAGTGGCTATTATCCTGGAAGAACAGGGAATATCTCCCCAAAAGTATCGAATCCTGGCTACGGACATCGACAGATTCATACTGGACATTGCCAGGGAGGGCATCTACAGCTCCCAATCCCTTCTGCGCCTGGATAAAAAACTGGTAAAAAAATATTTCACCATGGTTGGTGAGGATCAGTTCCAGCTCAATCCAGAGATAAAAAAGCTGGTGCAATTTAAATATCAGGATCTCTTGAAGGAAGAATTCACCACCGGCTGGGACCTGATTATCTGCCGGAACTTCTTCATCTACCTTACCAAAGAAGGCAAGGAAACCCTTACCCGCAGATTTGCCAGCGTACTCAACAAAGAAGGAATTCTCTTCCTGGGTAATACGGAATTTTTAATGGATCCTGCCTCCTTCAATATGAAAAAACTTGCAGGATCTTTCTATCAGAAGCTCAGCTGATTCTCCACCTGCTTCATTAGCTCCTTATCTATTCTCACCTTCATCTTAACTCCCTGAGAACAGTAGTCCTCCTGAAGCACAACTGCCCGGGAATGGAGAACATGAATTATGGAGCCCTGATTGTAGTCCACCATGAATTCCCTGACCTCCATCTCCTCTTCCAGGAGTTCTCCAGCTTTTTTCATGAGAACTTCCAGGTTGATTCTTTGCGAAGCAGAAACTACAACTGCCGGCTCATGTCTTTGAGCAATATTTTCTACGACCTCCGGTTCTGGATGGAGGTCTATTTTGTTGAAAACCTTTAGCTGAGGTCTTTCCAGGGCCCCCAGCTCCTTTAGAACCTCCTGAACTGTTTCCATCTGCTCTTCAAAGCGAGGATGGGTCACATCAATAACATGCAGGAGCCCATTGGCTTGCTCTACCCCCTCCAGGGTAGCCCGGAAAGCAGCAATGAGGGTGTGAGGAATATTTTTTATGAACCCCACAGTATCGGTCAAAAGAACCTGACGACCATCCGGCAGCTGACAACCCCGGATGGTGGGATCCAGCGTGGCAAACAGCTGATCTGCTGTTTTCACCCCTGCATCAGTAAGACTGTTTAGCAGGGTTGATTTGCCAGCATTGGTGTATCCCACCAAAGCCAGGAGAGGCAGTTCACGCTGCTTTTGCAGCAACTGGCGTTGCTTTTTCACCTGAGCCAGCTCGCCTTTAAGGTCGGTTATGCGGCGACGAATGCGTCGTCTATCAACCTCCAGCTTGGTTTCACCAGGCCCCCTGGTACCAATACCACCACCCAGTCGAGATAGTTCGATACCTCGCCCAGCCAGCCTTGGCAGGAGATAGGTTAGCTGAGCCAGCTCAACCTGAATTTTCCCCTCTCTGGTCCGGGCATTATTGGCAAAGATATCCAGTATGAGCTGATTGCGATCGATTACCGAAACTCCTATTCTCTCCTGGAGATTTCGCTGCTGGGCTGGCTGTAGTTCCACGTCGAAAATCACCAGGGTAGCTCCCTGATGTATAGCTTCCCGCCTTATTTCTTCAACTTTTCCCCGGCCAATATAGAAGCGGGGATCAGGTATAGAGCGGTGCTGCTCAAAAGAATCTATTACCCTGCCACCAGCTGTTTCTACCAGAGAAGCCATCTCCTCCAGATGGCTTTCCCCAATACTGCTGGCAACCCCTATTATGATAACTCTGTCCTTCTTTTCCCTGCTGCGGATATCCAGTATCTCTTGCCGGGTTTCCTTCATGGTGGAAAAAAGGAGCATTCCTTCTACTTCCTCCATGCTCAGGCATTGATATTCTTTTTTTATGAGCCGGTCCTGTTCCCGTCCCTGCTGCAGGAGGTGATAAGTGTATTCTTCACCTGAACCATTTACCATCAAAAGCCAGGCCGGCTGCAGCTCATCAAAAAGATAATGTTCCATCTTACCTGGTTTCCCAGGAGAAAAAACAAAAAGTCCCTTCTGGGTAAAAGGCACCGAAGCAAAATTCTCTGTCCGGGGGAGCTCTTCCTCCAGGCCAAATATTTCCGCTATACGTCCTTTATGGTCTACCACAGCACGAATTGGACAATCAAGAGTCTTTTGAACTTCCTGGAACATATCCAGCGTTTCCCTCTTTATCTCTTCTCCCCTGAATAAGAACAGGCCTGCTAGCCTGTCATTTATCTTCTGAGTTTTTCTCAATATGGTGAGAACACTCCTTTCCTGACTCATAGTTTGCCGAATAATATATAAGGGACATGAGTCCCACGGATAAATCCTCATTTCGCAGAAAAATATGGGAAGGAACTTCCAGCAAAGTAGGAGCAAAGTTCCATATGGAGTTAATACCCAGTTCAACCAGTTTTACAGCTACCTCCTGAGCTGAATCAACAGGAACAGCTATTATGCCAATTTTTATGCTCAGTTCCGTAATCCTTTTTTCCAGATTTTCCAGGGGTTCAACCTTCAGACCATCAACAATATTGCTGCCAGTTTTTCCGGGATCATTATCAAAAACTGCCCTTATCTCAAGTCCCTGTTCCAGAAAACCCCGGTAGTTGACTAAAGCCCTGCCTAAATTGCCAGCACCTACCAGAAGCATTGGCCATGTCTTATTGAGACCAAGAATCTTCTCCAGGTGATAACGCAGGCTATCAACCTCATACCCTACTCCCCTTCGCCCAAACTCACCAAAATAGGAAAGGTCCTTGCGAACCTGGGCAGCCGGGATACCAACTCGCTTTCCCAGCTCACTGGAGGAGACAACATTAGTTTCATAACGATCCAATCTCTGAACATACCTGTAGTAAAGGGGCAGTCTTTCTATGGTTACTCCTGGAACTTTACTGTTTCTCAAAGTCAGTCCTCCCTTTAGTCAAAATAGTTGCTGTGTTTTGATTACAGGATAACAAAAATGGTGGTGAGACCCAGAATTGAACTGGGGACACGAGGATTTTCAGTCCTCTGCTCTACCTACTGAGCTATCTCACCACGCCAATGACCTCTAATTTCTTTTGTGATGATTATAGCATAGTTTTTATCCTTTTTCAACTCTTTTATAGGGCTCACTTTTCTTAAGTCAATATCAAAAAATTGTATGGTTTTATATACTCCATTATGCACTCTTAAAAACACCGCCACCGTGCAGTATGACTTTTAGTTCGTAGGTCTCCAGTGTCTCTACAGTTGTCCGTGTCCAGATTCTTTACTGTCAAATTCACCACCTGAGAACTTCATTTTTTCCTGCTTGTATTCTTTGCTCTGGAGATATCGGTTTTTTCAACTTTTATAGCTTTATGCCAGCTTTAATTCTCCTAACTTATCCTTTTCTCCCTGTAAGCCTATGATCAACCCATGGGAAGCCCTGTGAAAAGCAGCTCAATTTGTCCCATGCAAATAGTTCCTCACTTTTATGTTTCTCCATCTGCCCTATCCAAACTCTTTTTCTCTGGCAGATGGAGAATAATCAATTTCAGCAAGATTTTCATATACTGTAAAATAGGAAATGAACTTACAATTACCCATTGGCTACTTGGGAGGGAACTGTTTTGCGGGTTTTATCTGTAAATGACCGGACTTATTACATCAACCTGGGGCTTTTAGATGAGATGAGAAAAAAAAACTACCAGGTATCAATCGTTCCCCTGGGCAACTACAAGAAAGAGCAACAAATTGCATACCTAAAACATCACATTGACAGATTTTGCCCGGACTATGTTATAACACCGGGATGGTCAGTAGGCATATTTGAAACAGAAGCCTTTCTTAAATTTATAAAAAAAAGCCCAATTCCCCACATATACTGGGCTACAGAAGACCCTCTATTTTTTACAGATATTTCAATGGTGTTCGCCCCCTACTCAGATTATGTTTTTACACTGGCAGAAGAATGTATAATCAAATACAACCAGCTGAGCTTACCTTCATCAACCTTAATGTTTGGTTGCAACGAAAGAATTTTCAAACCAGTTGCCCCAAAGAAAGAATATTCCCACGATATAGTCCTTGTAGCAAACTACTATCACTGGTTTTCTGAAGACAAATCCTTCCGGAAAACAGCTATTAAAAACCTGGTAGAACCCCTGGTACAAAACAATTATGATCTGAAAATCTGGGGCAATGACTGGAGATGCCCTAAAAACGGGTATGGACTCCCGGAAAAATTTTACGCTGGGCCCTGCAGCTATGAGGAAACTCCCTCCATCTATTCTTCGGCAAAAATTGTCCTGGGGCTACAATCGGTTAACAACTCTTTAACCCAGACCAGCACTCGGACTTTTGAGATAATGGGAACCGGAGCATTCTATTTGACCCAACACACCCCCTCCCACGAAAACCTATTTATGAAGCACTGCCACCTGACCTGGTCAGACTCACCAGAAGAAACCCTGGCCATTGTTGATTACTACCTTAAAAATTATGCAGAACGGGAAAAAATTGGCCGGCAGGGACTGGAAGAAGTGCACAGAAAACACTGCTATTCTCACAGGTTAAACCAACTGGAAAAAAGCCTAGCACCATATTTATCCAAGAGAAAATCGGCAAAGAAACTTTATTGGAACAGGAGGCCCTTTTAATGGTTTACATACTCGGACTAGGACATATCGGCCTGCCTCTTGCTATCTGGATAGCCTTATCAGGAAAAAAGGTTTTTGGAATTGATAAAGACCGGACAAAAATTGAAGAAATAACAACAGGAAGGATAAATATTACAGAATATTACCGGGGAACCCCCCTGAAGACTCTGGCCACAGAACTTATAAGAAAAGAACTCCTTATTGTCAATCACAGAATAGAAAGACCGGGAAACGAGCCAACCGTGTTCATCGTTACCGTCGGAATGGGCCAATTAAGAGAGGATGCTCCTCATTTCAGCGCCCTGTTAACCCTTTTAGAAGAATTATGCCCATTGCTTATGGATGAAGATCTAATAATATTCCGAGGAACTTTGAGCCCCGGCACATGTGCGGATATATTACTACCTGAGATCAGAAAGCACAAAAAACGAATATATGTAGCTTACTGTCCGGAAACGGTTCAAGAAACCTCTATCTTCTCTGAGCTATCCACAAATCCCCTCATCCTCTCTGCAGCAGATGAGGAGAGTTACCGGCAGGCAGAGAAATTTTTGCAAAGCCTGCCCTTCTCTTCTATTCATAGAGCACAGAGCATGGAAGCTGCAGAGACGGCCAAAGTGGTTCAGAATATTTATAGGGATGTTAATATAGCCTTTGCAAATGAAATAAGCCGTATTTCTTCAGAGCTCAAGGTCACCACCAATGAGCTTCTAAGGCTGGCAAACACCCACCCCAGGGTAAACATACTGCAACCGGGGCCTGGTGTGGGTGGGTACTGCCTGCCCTTTGCCTTAGGCTTCCTATTAAAATCACTGCCGGAAGGGATGAAAGGAGATCTCCCCCTTTCCACAACAGCTAGAAACATTAACCGGGGTAAACCTCATCTAGTTCTAGGTACTGTAAGAAAAGCCCTGAAACAAGATGGCAAAACTATTGACACTGCCAGAATAGCAATATTTGGCCTGGCCATGAAGGATTACTGCTCTGATACCAGGCACAGCCCGGCAGTAGAAATAATGAACATGTTAATAGAAAATGGAGCCCAGGTTAAAGCTTATGACCCCCTTGTTCCCCCAGAATTTCCCTACAGAACACCTTCTTTTAAAGAATCAATTAAAGATGCCGATCTCCTGCTAATAACTGGAAAGCAGCCCGGAATTGAGATCTATATATGGGAGATGTTATTTAACAAAGAGTGTCCGCCTTCTATAGTTGACACCAGAAACATTTTCCCTCCATCTGAAAGAACAAAGCTCTATAGAGTTTAGGAGGCATTGACATTGAAGGCCGTTGTTACCGGTGGGGCGGGTTTTATCGGTTCATACCTAACGTGCACTCTCTTGCAAATGGGCTGGGAGGTCATAGTAATAGATACTCTGTCCTCCAAGAGCCTCCTGGAACTGCCAGAAGTTCCTAGCCTGCACCTGTATAAACTTGATATACAGGACCAAAAAATTCTCCAAATCTATAAACTCCACAAACCCAATATTGTATTCCATTTAGCAGCAAGCTACGCCAATGAACTATCTGTAATTAATCCTTTCTCCGATTTAAATATCAATGCCCGGGGAACTCTGTTCCAGCTAAAGGCCTCCCTTTCAGCGAGTGTAGGGAGATTTGTCTACGCTTCAAGTTCTTGTGTCTATCACCCTTTAATAGAAAGCCTGCCGGAAAATACATGCCTGAACCCTAAAACTCCATATGGCATATCCAAGCTAACAGGGGAACATTACTGCAATTTCTACTCCAGCTATTATGGCCTCCCTGTTACAATTGTAAGATATTTCAATTCATATGGCCCTGGCGAACCTGTAAACGAAAACAGGGGAGTGGTGGCAAGGTTCATGGCCAAAACTCTGGAGAGGAAACCCTTACCCATTACCGGAAACGGTGAAGAAAGCAGGGATTTCACCTATGTTGAAGACACTGTAGAAGGAACAA
Organism: Halanaerobiales bacterium; assembly: GCA_003551905.1. Lineage (GTDB taxonomy): Bacteria > Bacillota > Halanaerobiia > B1SED10-174 > B1SED10-174 > B1SED10-174. The sequence goes on along the minus strand of PUNT01000072.1, from coordinate 9,581 downwards.
TTCTGGCAGGCACAAAAGAAGGAGCAATAAATGAGGTTTTCAACATAGGAAGCGGCAGGGCTATAACAATCAGAGAGCTGGCAGAAACCATAAGGAACATAACCGGAGAACAGGTCCCTTTACACTTTGCTCCTCCCCGGGCCTGGGATAAGACAGCTAAGCGGAAATCTTGCACCAAAAAAACCAGGGAAAAACTGGGCTTTAGACCTCGACATTCACTGGAAAAGGGGTTAAGGAAAACCTGGAATTGGTATAAAGCCAATTACAACCGGCTAAAGGCATTAAAATAAAGTTCTTCAACCTGTTTCACTACCATTTCCAGGCTAAAATCCCGGACAACCAGGTCCCTGAGATACTTACCTTCCCTGTCCAAATCCTTTTCCAGTAACTCCAAAAGGGAACCTGTCATATTACTCACCTCCTCTAACGGCAGCACACCGTGGTCTCCAAAGTTAGTTCTTTTTCCCTCTCCCCAGTTGTCTCCTGATACAACACCCAAAAAACCACCCCTCCCCATGGCCATAACTGGTTTTCCCATGGCCATGGCTTCCAGGGCAGACCTTCCTGCCCCAATAACTACATGGGCTATAGCCAGGACCTGGTTCATTTTAGATGAAAAACCAATTATATTGACAGGAAGCACCTGGGCATAATCCTGAAGAAGGGACTGCATGCTCCCGGTTCCAGCAAAAATACACTTGACCTTCACGCCCTTTTTCACAAGAGCTTCAACCATCTTCACCGTACTTATAATTGCATACTCCTTATCGTGATCCAGCCTGCCGGCATAGAGAAGCACTGTTTCATCTTTGCCAATACCATATTCCCCCATTAAAGCCGGGTCAGCTCCTTTGGGCTTGAACTCTTGAGTATTGATACCGTTTGGTATGACAATTACTTTATCTTCAATCAGGCTTGTTTTTTTTATGAGGAATCTCTTAACATTTTCACTGACTGCAATCACCGCAAAAACACTGTTGCTAATAGCTTTTCCCAGCCTGGTCTTTTGAAAACACATGGAATATTCTCCGTGCATTGTGACAACAAAGGGGACTTTAATCAATTCTGCAAGGAAAAAACTCTCTAGTATGGAACTGGAGGGGTGAGCATGGATAATATCTGCAGAAAACTCCTGGCTTACATCCAGCATCAATTCTAACATTGGCAGGAGATCCTGAACCCTGTACCTAAAGTTAATACCCTTACTCTTCATCTCATTTTCCATAACATCCCTGTCAGTAATAAAGGTAATATCATGCCCCCTTTTCTGCAATCCTTCCAGGAGAGAAAGAACATGAATTCTTGTCCCTCCTACCCAGGGAGCATTTAACCCTGTGATTATCCTCACTTTCTCACTTCCCCTTTACAAATTGCGATACCACCCAGGGAAATGGCGGTGGTGGCGCTAATGGCTCAATATATACCTGTCGGTTCAAGAAGAAAGACTGATTAAACAGGTCTACTATCCACTCCTGATTGTTTACATTGGAATAGGAGATGATTATTCCTCCTTCATCTTTTAAATCTTTTCGCAGAAGGGGGACTACCTGTTCATGAACTTCCTCAAAGGAAAGGAAGTTTAGAACGTCACCACAGACAACTACATGGTACTCTTCCCCCTCCTTGGACATCAAAAAGTCCACAATGTGACTGGTAACAATCCTGGCTTTAAATTCCCTAAGCCTCTTTCTACAGCGCCTTGCTGCTTCAGAAATAAACTCAACACCAGTTACTTTCAGCTCCGGGTATTGGGATAGAAGGTAGTACAAAAAATGCCCTTCCCCACAACCTAGATCCAACACCTTCCCCGGCTTCAATTCCATGGCCAGTTCCCCCAGGGCACTATGGCGAATCTTTTCATAAGGACACCCACCATAGTTCCATGGGTCCTTTTGGCTGTATTTCTTCAAGAAAAATTCCTTGCCATTCATTTATAGCTTCCCTTTCAGTTTTTTATAGTTGGTAAGCATTATCTTCAACTCGCCTACCTTATTTTTGACCTGCTCATTAGTTATTGCCTGGAGTTCGTTTTCCCTCAAGCAATTCAATGAGGATAACTCCATTAATTCATCATCTACATACCCGGGGTGGCAGGGGATTTCTGTTATACCTCCTGGCAAACATTCTAATATCTCTAAGAGCTTACCTACACCTCCATAACCAGCAAAGTAAGGCTGAAAAAAGGCTCCTTGTTTAATGCCTTTCTCCAGGAGGGCATCTCTTTCTAGAGAGCGCACCGGCACTTTCAGCTCTTTTGCAATTCTACCCACATGGGGAAGAATTTTTTCAGAAACATGCAGGTGGTGGTGGGTATCAATATGGCTGGGGCACAAGCCTGTTTCCAAAAACTTCCTGGTTTGAGCCGAAAGCTCCAGGAAAATCTCCTCTCCCAAGCCATTTTCCAGGACGTGGAGAGGGTTTTTCACAAAACTTCCACAGCTGTCTGTTAAAGATTTAACACCTGATGCAGGTGAAACAGGCCGCCCATAGGTCAAATTTAGATGCAAACCCATTGCCAACCCCCCATGTTTCTTTCCTTCTATTACTGCATGGAGAAAAGCCGGCATATTAACCATGGTAGATGTGCTGGTAAGAATGCCATGGGTGAATCCCCTGATAACTCCCCTGTTAACCCCCCTTGTAAGACCGAAATCATCACCGTTAACAATTAAAAATTTCATCTATTCAACTCTTCCTCAAAACATCTACCAGCTGTTGAGCCCGTAAAGTAGTATTATGGTGTTTGTAAACGTGCTCCTGTCCAGCCCTGGCAATCCTTTCCCTGGACCGGGGGTTAGCCAGATAAAATTCCATTACCTCCAGGGATTCCTCCTTTGACCCAGCCCATTCCAGGTGAACACCTTTGCAGAAGAGGTTCTTATGTGCCGGGGTATACTGGGTTAAATAAAAAGCACCACAACCCAAAACTTCATATGTTCTAACACTGGTCTGGGTTAAAGAAAGCCAGCTCAGATGAAGGCCCAAAACCACTTTTGCTGACCCATAAACTGCTGGCAGGAGATGGTAGGGAAGACTGCCCCTACAGTAGCCGGGAGGTAAGAAGAAGGGTTTTGTGCTGTCCTCCCACCAGTTCCCCCAAACATGAACATTGAAGCCTGCATCCACAAGTGTCCCAATAACATTCTCAGCTGCTTCCCCACGTTTCTCATAATTGTTACCAACAAATACTGCCTCGGCCTCATATTCCAGCCTGGAAGGCACTTTCCTGTGAAATTCCGGGTTGCAGCCAAAGAGGAGCGTATGAGCCTTTATTCCATGGCTGGCATAAGCTCTTAATAATTCAAAAGTAGTGGTAAAAACGAAATCTGCTCTCCGGGCACAGTAGAGGGAAATTTCTTCATACCAAACCGGGTCCTGTATAGCCCAGTATATAATGGGTATGCTATATTGCCCAGCCAGCTCCAGAACTACCTGCCGGTTAAAGTTAGGCGGATCACCTTCAGTAAAGATATAATCAGGTTTGAAATCTTCAATAGCCTTTACAAGAAGAACATCCTGATGCTCATAATTATATCTCCAGAGAGGTACACAGTTAACATGATGGTTGGCCTTTTCAAGTCCTGGCTTGAGACCGAACATAATAACTGGGGGATCATTGGTAAAGAGAAACTTCACTTGTAAGACCTCCTTCCCTTCATCTCACCCTAAAATATTATGCCTGAGGTGCCTCCATGGTTCTAAAGGCTTTGCTTTTATATAGCAAATTTACAGCCAAGTTGCAGGATATAATAATAAACAGGCAGAATATAAGGAGAGAGAAAACTAGAAACGAGGTGTATTCTCTTGCAATGGTCCTCAATCATCTGGATCATACTGGCTCTATGGGCCCTGGGCGTTATATTCAGTTACAACCGCCTGATCATCCTCCGCAACCGGGTGGAAAATGCCTGGGCTCAAATCGATGTCCAGCTTAAACGCCGTTATGATTTAATTCCTAACCTGGTAAAGACAGTACAGGCTTATGCCAAACATGAAAGGGAAGTTTTTCAAAGAGTAACTGAAGCCCGGACCAAAGCCATACAGGCCGGCAGCGTGAAAGAACAGGAAAAAGCTGAGAACGATCTAACCCGGTGCATAAAGGGTCTTTTTGCTGTTGCAGAAAATTACCCGGATCTAAAGGCCAACAAAAATTTCCTCCTCCTTCAGGAGGAACTGGCCGGTACTGAGAGCAAAATAGCCTTTGCCCGGCAGTTCTATAATGATTCGGTAATGTCACTTAACACCAGAATTGAAGTCTTCCCCCACAATATACTGGCTCGTTTTTTTGGCTTTAAAAAGCAGGATTACCTGGAGATCGAGGGCCTGGAACGGGATCCTGCTGCCGTAAGATTCAGCAGGTAGGAGGAAAAAAGATGTATGAAGAAATTGCCAGCAATAAGAGGCGTTCAGTCATTCTCATCCTGGTTTTTGTTCTTTTACTAGCTGCCCTGGGCTATTTCTTTGGCGAGTTCAGCGGCCTGGGATGGTGGGGACTCATAATTGCCCTGATCCTGGCTCTTGCCCTTACCTTCAGCAGCTACTATTACAGCCATATCCTGGTCCTGAAAGCAACCCGGGCCCAGCCAGCTAAAAAAGAAGAGTATCCTCACCTGGTTAACTCCATTGAGGGGTTGAGCATCGCTGCCGGCATCCCTCAACCAGACCTCTATATAATCAATGATCCCTCGCCCAATGCTTTTGCCACCGGCAGGGATCCTGAGCACGGAGTGGTGGCAGTTACAACTGGCCTCATTGATAGGTTGGACCGCCTGGAAATTGAAGGAGTGCTGGCCCACGAGATTGCCCACATCAGAAACTATGACACGCGAATTGCCACACTGGCAGCAGTAATGGTGGGCTCAGTAATAATTCTCAGCACCTGGCTCCGGCGCAGCTTCTTCTTCTACGGACGAGGCAGGAGTTCCTCCCGGAAGGGAGGGGGAGCAGGGGCAATAATAATCATCGTGGCCCTGCTTCTCTCCATCCTGGCCCCTATCTTTGCCCAGCTCATACGCCTGGCCATTTCCCGGCGCCGGGAATATCTGGCTGATGCGGATGGCTCTCTCATCACCCGCTACCCGGAAGGTCTGGCTCGGGCCCTGGAGAAAATAAGCCAGGACCCCCGGGAGCTGCAGGATGCCTCCCAGGCCATGGCCCATCTATTCATAATTAACCCCTTCCGGGGTAAAACTGTATCTCGACTCTTCAGCACCCACCCACCCCTAGAAGAGCGAGTAAAAATATTACGCAGGATGTGAGTCAATAGGAGGTTAAAAAAATGGATAACTATCTCATAGTCCTCAACAAAGACGAGGATACTGTCTCTTTCATTAACACCCAGAGCAAAAAAACCGAGAAAAAAATAAATGTTGACCACAATCCCCACGAAGCAGTCATCTCTCCCCAGAAAGACCTGACCTATATCACCTGTTCTCTGGGAAACCGTCTCAACATAATTGATAATAATAAAAAGGAAGTATTAAGCTCTATACAGCATCCTTCCTTCCAGTTCCCCCACGGACTGGCAATAACACCGGACGGCAAATTCCTCATCCTGGCCGTAACTTATGCCAGCCTCATTATGATCTGGGATACAGAAAAAAAGGAATTTATAAAGTCAATCCCCACCCATCAGCATTTATCCCATATGGTGAGCTTGCACCCGGAGAAAAATATAGCCTATATTCCCAACATCGGCAGCAACAACATAACGGTACTGGATACAGAAAAATTCTCCATCAAGAACCACTTTCCTGTAGGGAGAGGCCCGGAGGGTGTAGCTATTCACCCTGCAACAGGCGAAATCTACGTGGCCAATCAGGAAGATAATAATCTCCTGGTTATAGATCCAAAAGATTTTCAGGTTTTGCACAAAAGACCTCTGGGCACCTGCCCAATTCGCCTGATCTTTACACCTGATGGCCAGTATGCCCTGATCCCCAACCGGGAATCCAACAATCTCTCCATTGTTGATACAGCCTTTCCCCGGCAGGATAAAAGGGTTCCCTGGGAGGTAAAAAGGCTTCCTGTGGGAGTGTGGCCAGGAGGAACAGCAGTTACTGCTGATGGCAGGAAAGCGTATGTGGCCAACAATAAAACCAATGATATTTCCATAATTGACCTCATGAACCTGGAAGAAGAAGGTAGGATCAAAGCCGGCATCCACCCGGATGGTATAGCTCTCCTGGAAAAACCTATATAGATTGTTGTAAATAGTTTGTGTTTTTTTCAGATATTTTTAAACACCGCCTTTCCCTGGCGGTGTTTCCCTTTATAATACTATTAAAACCTGCAGGAGGTATCAACTATGAAGGAATCAATCACAACCTGCCTTAATAACCTGGAAATGGGTGAAATGCAAGTCCATGAAAACCTGGTCCTAATCCCTCTCAGGAACGAAAAAAACACAGCCAGTTTATTCTATATAACCATGACACAAGCCCTGGAAGAAGGAGTTTTAAAAATCACTGAGATCAACGAGGGAGGCAGCATCCCCAGCTTAAAAGCAGTGAACAAAGGGCAAAAGGGTGTTGTAATCCTTGATGGAGAGGAAGTTACAGGCGCCAAGCAAAACCGGATTCTCAATATCACTGTATTCATTCCACCTCAATCTGATGTTATTCTGCCGGTATCATGTACAGAACAGGGACGCTGGTCCTACATCTCGGAAAAATTCCAGGACTCAGAAATAATAATGTCCCCAGACCTGCGGCGAAAAAAAATGGACTCTGTCCGGCAAACCCTGTTGGACAACGAAAGCTATGCTGGTAATCAAAGAAAAATCTGGGAGGAAATTCGCCATATGTCGGAGAAAACTGGAGTGGAGTCAAATACTGATGCTATGAAAGACATATATACTTCAAGGAGAGAAAACCTGGAGAAATACTGCCATAGTTTTTCTCCCCTCCCGGGTCAGAAGGGTATTCTGATACTCATCAACGGCAGAGTAGCCGGGCTGGATTACCTTTCTCGGGCAGAAGCCCTGGAAAAAGTATTCAAAAAACTCATAAACAGTTACGCCATGGAAGCTCTGCTGCAAAAAGACAGGAAAAAAGAAGAAACAAAAAGAGAACAGGTAGAAGAATTCCTGAAAAAGGCCCGGAAAACAGAAGAAAAAACATCCCAACCCCCGGGTCAGGGGGATTATCATGTTTTCCAGGGACCGGATATCACAGGTTCTGCCCTGGTAGTGGATGACGAAGTCATCCACATCTCTTTCTTCGAAAGCAAAGATAAAAACAATCAGCAGTAGGATCTGCTGCAGCTAATTGTGGATAACTCTCTATACTGACTTTTCCCCTGCCTACCCAGCAGTATTAGCATTAGAGTTTCCTGCCAAGAAGAGGTAAAAATTCATGCACAGGAGATTACACTCTTGTCAGCATATGTTCCTGTAGTTATCCACAAATCAGCTCCTAACCACTCAACATTATCCACAGATTGTGGATAACCCCCGGCCCTCTGTGGATAACTCTTAATGGCGAAAGTGTCGAACTGATGTGAATACCATAGCCAAATTGGCCCTGTTTGCCATCTCAATGACCCTGTCATCCCCTTTGGACCCTCCAGGTTGAATAACTGCTCTGACACCGGCTTCATGGCAAACCTCAAGGGCATCAGGGAAGGGAATCATGGCATCAGAGGCCATGACAGCTCCCTGGGCTCGCCGGCCGGCTTTCATTACTGCCATGCGAGCGGCATCAACCCTGCTCATCTGACCGGCACCGATACCAACCGTGCCCTTTTTACTGCCCAGTACAATAGCATTGGACTTAACATGTTTGGCAACCTGCCAGGTGAACACCAGATCAGCCAGTTCATCATCTTCAGGCTGTCTGTCAGTAACAACCTTAAAGGCAGCAACATCGGTGGCAATCTGATCTCCATCCTGCAGGAGAAAACCTCCCCTTAAAGAACGCAGTTCCCATTCTGCTTTTAATTTTTCTGGCAGGGGACCGGTTCGCAAAAGGCGCAGGTTTTGCCAGCGCCCGGTAAGTATGGTCAAAGCTTCTTTCTTGAAGGAAGGGGCGATTATTACCTCCACGAAGGGAATATTGCCCACGATAAAGCGGGCATGCTCCTCCTCCACCGTGCCGTTGCAGGCAATTATGGAACCATATGCTGATTGCAGATCAGAATAAAGAGCCTTTTCCATTGCCGATAACAGGTCCTGGGCAGAACCAACACCGGAAGGATTATTATGCTTTATTACACTACAGGTAGGAAAATTAAAGTCCAGAACAATATTCAAGGCAGCTTCCGCATCCAGAAGATTGTTGTAGGAAAGGGGTTTACCACTAATCAGCTCTGAACCCACAATGGTACCTGGCTCTTTAGAACCCCTGCTGTAAAGAGCAGCCTCCTGATGAGGGTTTTCCCCATAACGGAGATCCATAAGCTTAGTAGCTTCCAGGGAAATCCGGGCCGGAAATCCATCCTCAGAAGTTGAAGACTTTTGCAAACTATCCACCATCTCATCCACGCTTCGCTCCGGTTCTTCCAGGATATCCTCATAAGCGGCCAATTTGTCCTCCACCCGCCGGAAGAACTCTTGAATATTGTTCTCATATGCTGCTGTATGATGGAAAGCTTTGCTGGCCAGCTTACAACGGAATTCCCGGGAGACCTCCCCCTCTTCAAGGGCAGTTAAAACCTTTTCATAATCCTGAGGATCAACCAGAACTAAGACATGGGGAAAATTCTTGGCAGCAGCCCTGATAAGGGTGGGGCCACCAATATCAATATTCTCCAGGGCTTCTTCCAACCCAACTCCCTGATCGATCTTCTCCTGAAAAGGGTAAAGGTTGACAGCAACCAGATCTATAGGAATCAGGTCTTCTTTTTCAATCTCCTGAACATCTTCAGGTTTATTTCTCCGGGCCAGAATACCGGCGTGAACCCTGGGATGGAGAGTTTTCACCCGACCAGCAAAGAGTTCCTTTTGACCGGTAAAAGACTCAATATCTTCACAGGAAACTCCCGCTTCCTGCAGGGCTCTGGCTGTGCCTCCTGTGGAGATAATGCTATATCCTAACCGCTCCAGCCCCCGGCCCAGGGCAACAATACTCTCCTTGTCAAATACGCTCAAAAGAGCATATCTCTTTTTCACAAGATTAACCTCCTTCCAGTACTTTTACCTGCCGTCCCTGCCGGACCAACAGCCCTCGGGCATAGAGCTCAACAGCCCGGGGGTAAATTTTATGTTCTTCAGCCAAAATCCTATCTGCCAGTTTATCCGGGGTATCATCCTCTTCAACCGGCACCGCCTTCTGGAGAATTATGGGCCCGGTATCCACACCTTCATCCACAAAATGCACAGTACAGCCACTTATTTTCACACCATAATCTAAAGCCTGCTTCTGGGCTTCAAGACCGGGAAAAGCTGGCAGCAGGGAGGGGTGAATGTTCATAACTGCTGGAAAGCTCTGCAGGAAAAAAGGGCTCAAGATATGCATGAATCCTGCCAGGCAAACCAGCTTCACTTCATGTTCTTTGAGTTTGGCCACAGCCTGCTCCTCCCATTTCTGTCCCGTACCTGCAATATAGGTGGCATATACTCCTTCTTTTTCAGCTCTCTGCAG
>PUNT01000073.1 GCA_003551905.1 Halanaerobiales bacterium | reverse complement strand
CTCTTTGACGATGGAAAGGTAAGACAGCGAGAATGCGTGGAACATCCTGGCGCAGCAGTCATAATTCCCTGTCTCCAGGCTGACAGATTAGTACTAGTAGAACAGTACCGGCCGGCAGTGGGAAAGTATCTTTTGGAGTTGCCAGCTGGATTGCAAGAAGCAGGCGAAGAAACTGAGGTTACAGCTGCCAGGGAATTGTTGGAAGAAACAGGATATGAAGCAGAGAAAATGACTAAAATATTTTCCTTTTACACAACGCCAGGCTTTTGCAATGAAGAAATAACTATGTTTTTAGCAGAAGGATTGAAAAAAACTCAAGGGATTTCAGAAAAAGGGATTCGTGTGATAGAAATGGAAGCTGATGAATTGAAAGAAGCTTTAAGTGCTGGTTCAATTATGGATGCCAAAACAATCATGGGAATCTTCTACTTCCTGAATCGGAGCTGTGAAGAAAAGTGACAGTTTATTGTGATCTGCATGTGCACCTGGGACAAAGCCTGGGCAAGAAAGTTAAAATTACTGCATCGAAGAATCTTAACCTGGATAATCTCATCTATTACTGTAGAAACAAAAAAGGGCTGAACATAGCTGGTATTGTTGATGGGGCATCAACTGCTGTAATGCAGGATCTAACCGGGAGAGTCCGGGAAGGATCATTACAGGAAAAACCTGGAGGAGGTCTCTATCATGTATCAGGACTTCTTTTGATTATTGGGTCAGAGATAGAGATCATAGTAGATGGTAAACCTATTCATCTGATAATATACTTCCCCTACCTGGAAAATGTCCATGAATTTTCCCGGTACCTTTCTAAAAAGTTTAAAAACCCGGATCTGGGGACACAGGTTTTACATGCTGATCAAGATGAATTATTCAAAACTGTGAGAGATTTAGAGGGGGAAGTGGTGCCTGCACATGCCTTCACCCCTTTCAAGGGGATTTACGGTAATATAGATTCTCTACAGGAAGCATTTGGTTCCTGGGATAGCATGATTTCCTTGCTAGAACTAGGTTTAAGTGCAGATTCTTCCCTGGCAAATAATTTGCAAGAGCTTAAAAACAGGAAGTTTATAGCCTGTTCTGATGCCCATTCCCTGGCTTCTTTGGGCCGGGAACATATGGTTGTGGAAATTGACACTCTGGATTATTCCACACTTTTCACTGTCTTAAAGGGTGAAAACTCAAGTGAAGTAATGAGTTTATGGGGACTTGACCCCAGGCTGGGAAAATATTATCGCACTACCTGTAGAAGTTGTGGCTTTCAGCCCGAAGAATATGACTGTTTGCAAAACTGCCCTCAATGTGGTGGGGGGGCAGTAATTTGTGGGGTGCTGGATCGTTTGATGTTAATCAAGAGCCAAGAAAAGCAAAAACTTATCCGGCCTGAATATTTTAACTATGTCCCCCTGAACATGATTCCTGGTATTGGACCCCGGTCCCTGGAAAAAATACTGAAACTATGGCAAACGGAGATGAAAGTGCTGCATGAAGTTGATGTTTGTGAAATAATGAATAAGCTGCCAGAAGATATGGCTATGAAGATATTAGCATCTAGAAAAGGCACACTAAATATAATGCCAGGTGGAGCTGGCAAATATGGCCGTATTTTAGGATTGGAATAAGGGGACCTGCCTCCTCATAAGTATTTTTTGAAGGAGGTGGAGCCATGAATCTCATAGCAGATTTTAAATATACCCGGCAAATATTCTGGCAAAAAAATTTGCCCCTGGCAGTATTCTTGATCATTATTATGATAACAGGTGTTGTTTTTGGCTCACTTGCAGTAAAGACTCTGGACTACGGGGTAAAACAGGATCTGGCTAACTATTTTATTGCCTTTCTAGATGGTTTTGACGAAGAATTCAATCTCCGGTGCCGAGAAGGTTTGCTATCTCTTATGTCCTATCATGGCAGGATAATCCTCCTCATATGGGTTTTAGGACTATCTTTGGTGGGGCTGCCATTCATTCCACTCATAGTCTTTCTCCGCGGTTTTGTTATAGGGTTCACGGTGGGTTTTCTGGTAGAAGAATTGGGAGGTTCAGGATTTATATTTTCAATTGCTGCCCTTGTGCCACAGAATATTCTATTGATTCCCCTATGTATTCTTTCATCACTAATATCATTAGCCTTTTCCTGGAATATGTTAAGTACACTTTTAAGCAGAAGAGCCTTTGATTTTTGGTATCAATTTTTTGGCTATAGTTTTCTCATGGCATGTTGTGGTACAGGTTTAATGGTTGCTGCTTTAATTGAATATTATATTTCTCCATATTTAATGGATCTTGCAGTCCGGGTTCTTTTTAATATGTAGCTACAGTCCATGAATAGACTTCTCAAAAACAAAACTGATATAATGGAAAGGATGGGAGGAGATAATTAGCCTTGCTATTTTTTCTTCTTTAGACAGCTTCAACATCCAGGGGAACCCAGGAAGCGGTTCTTTTCTAAACAAAAAACCTGTTGAAATAATTATCAAGTGTGTTTAGGGGGCCAAAATATCAGGTTCGAAATTCTGTGATTAGTGATGCTTTACCATAGATAAAACAAAAAATCTGTAGTAATCTATTATTGATGTATTAAATTTTCATAGTACCTGGAGAAATAAAAAACTCCAGGCTGAAAAACACCATGGAGACTCAGTTACGAGTTTCTGAGAAAGCATCCAATCAAAAGGAGGTATAATATGATTATCGGAGTACCCAAAGAGATTAAGGACAATGAAAACCGAATAGCTATTACACCAGGAGGCGTGGAAACTCTAATAAATAAAGGGCATAAAGTCCTGGTGGAAAAAGATGGTGGTTTAGGTAGTGGAATTAGTAATCAGGAGTTTGAAAATGCTGGTGCTGAGCTTCTGGGGAGAGATGAGGTTTGGGCAAATGCAGAGATGATTATTAAAGTGAAAGAACCATTAACAGAAGAATATGGTTTTTTCCGTGAAGGCCTTATCATCTTTACGTTTCTTCACCTGGCAGGGGTTGAAAAAGAACTTACACTGGCTCTTAGGGATAAAGGAGTTGTAGCCATTGCCTATGAAACCATTGAAGATGAATTTGGTGGCCTGCCTCTCCTAACACCAATGAGTGAGATAGCAGGCCGGCTTGCTCCTCAAATGGGAGCACGGTTTTTAGAAAAACCCCAGGGAGGAAAGGGAATTCTACCAGGGGGTGTTCCCGGGGTGCCTCCTGCAAAAGTTACTGTTATTGGTGGCGGAGCTGTGGGTATTAATGCAGCAAAAGTGGCTTCTGGTTACGGTGCAGATGTTACCATTATTGAAGTTCGCTACAAGCAGCTTCAGTATCTTGAAGATATTTTTCAGGGTAAAGTAAGAACCCTAATGTCAAATCCCTTGAATATCGCTGAATCAGTTGCCAAATCCGACCTTGTTGTTGGTGGTGTTCTGGTTCCAGGAGCCAAGGCGCCAAAACTGATAACTGAGGAAATGATAAAAACTATGGAAAAAGGATCAGTTGTCGTTGATGTGGCAATAGATCAGGGAGGGTGCATGGAAACGGCACTTCCTACAAGTCATAGTGATCCCATTTACTATGTTCATGATGTTGTTCATTACTGTGTAACTAACATGCCAGGAGCAGTTCCTAGAACCTCAACATATGCTCTAACCAACTGTACAATTCCCTATGCTGAAAGGATAGCTAGCCTGGGTTACAGAGAAGCTGCAAAACAAGATTCAGGGCTGGCAAAGGGAATTAATGTTGTAGATGGTAAAGTAACATACAAAGCTGTTGCAGAAGGTCTTAACCTTGACTATACTCCCCTAAAACTCTGAAAGTAGGACAGGCCTCTTCGGGGGCCTTTTTCTTTTGCAAAAACAGGAAGAAAGGCAGTTAGGGAGAATAGAGGTAAATAAAAGAAAAACACGGAGGTAAAGATATTGCGAGTCATATTTATTATACTGGACGGGCTTGGGATTGGGGCCATGCCCGACGCACAAAAGTTTGGCGATTCCGGAAGCAATACTCTGGGAACCATCCTGAAAGAATACCCAAATTTAAAAATTGAAAACCTTGCTGCTTTGGGACTCTTAAATATTGAAGGAAGAAATGGTCAGGTGGATAAACCAACGGGTAACTACGGGAAAATGGCTATTGCCCATCCGGGCAAAGATACAACTGGCGGACACTGGGAATTGATGGGTCTGCTCCTGGAAGAAAATCTTCCCACTTTCCCTGATGGCTTCCCCAATAATCTTATGGACAGGTTTAAGGAAGTTACTGGTTATGGGTACCTGGGGAATAAAGCGGCCTCAGGAACTGTAATCATAGAAGAGCTGGGAAGGGAACACATGAAAACGGGTAAACTGATTGTTTATACTTCTGCAGACAGTGTTCTTCAAATAGCGGCCCATGAAGAAGTTATACCACTGGGAGATTTGTATAAAATATGTCAAAAAGCTCGGCAAATATTGCAGGGGCCGTGGGGGGTTGGTAGAGTCATTGCCCGTCCATTTGTAGGAACACCTGGCAATTTTATAAGAACTTCTGGTCGTAAAGATTTTTCCATACCTCCCCCTGATAAAACTCTGCTTGACTGCCTGGTTAACAACAATTATTCAGTATTTTCCATTGGTAAAGTGGCCAGCATTTTTACTTACCGGGGAATATCTAAATCGTTTCCAGCTGCGGGGAACAAAAAAATAACAAAAACATTGCTGAAAATCCTAGAGGGAGAACAGGGTAATCTTATACTGGCCAATCTGGTAGATTTTGATATGCTGTACGGTCACAGAAATGATGTTCAGGGTTTTGCCCGGGCTT
>PUNT01000248.1 GCA_003551905.1 Halanaerobiales bacterium | reverse complement strand
TAATGTGGAAATGAACTGCGAGCTCATCACTCCCATAGCCATGGAAGAGGGATTGCGCTTTGCTGTAAGGGAAGGCGGCAGAACTGTTGGCGCAGGAGTTGTTACTGAGATTCTTGAGTAGCTTTACATAATATACACCCCTTTCCTTCTGGGAAGGGGTGTATATTTCTTGCTATTGCTAATTGCTGGCAAAAAAGTTTTTCTGACACCGGCTTGTGTATTGACTTTGCAAGTGAAATGTGGTAAATTTATAAGCGCAACTGCGGGAGTTCTTTTTTTTATGTTTGAATGTTTTTAAGGAGGTGGGTCCGGTGCGGGAAATAATCACCCTGGCCTGTACTGAATGCAAGAGAAGGAATTATTCCACAAGTAAGAATAAAAGAAATATTACCGGTCGCCTGGAATTCAAGAAATATTGCCGTTTTTGTGGCAAACATACCCTTCACAGGGAAACCAAATAAGAGACGGTATCCTTAAAAAGGAGTGAGATAATGGCAAAACAGGGTCTTATAGCCAGGATAACAAAGTTTTTAAAAGAGGTTCGCTCAGAGCTGCGCAAGGTTAACTGGCCTAACAGAAAAGAACTCACTGCTTATACAGCGGTTGTGCTGGTAACAGTGCTTCTGGTTACCACCTTTATTGGTGTTATTGACTTTATCTTCTCCAGTATAGTATCTGTTATAATTATCAGGTAGGGGAGGTGTAGGTGCTGACTTCTAATATGTATGATGACCCGGAAAAAGCCTGGTATGTTCTGCACACTTACTCCGGACATGAGAATAAAGTAAAAGCGAACCTGGAGAAGCGTATTAAAGCTACTGAAATGGAAGAAAAGATATTCAGGATACTTGTTCCCATGGAGGAAAAAATTGAAATAAAACAGGGCAAGAGGAAGATTACCCAGAAGAAGGTTTTCCCAGGTTATGTCCTGGTGGAAATGAAGATGAGCGAGGATTCATGGTATATTGTACGCAATACTCCAGGAGTTACAGGGTTTGTCAGTGCCGGGACCAAGCCAGTTCCCCTCCGGGAGGATGAAATTGGAGATATATTGAAGGAAATGGGAGAAAGCCAGCCCAAGATTGATATCAAATTCAAGCCAGGCCAGAGTGTTCGAGTTATAGATGGTGCATTTCAGAATCAAGCAGGCGAGGTACAGGAGGTTTATCCGGAAAAAGGCAAGGTCCGGGTTATGATTGACATGTTTGGCAGAGATACGCCAATAGAGCTGGAATATAACCAGGTAGAAGAGATTTAGACCGGGAGGAGGTGTGAGGTATGGCAAAAAAAGTAATCGGTTATGTTAAATTACAGGTTCCAGCAGGTAAAGCCAATCCGGCACCACCTGTAGGGCCTGCCCTTGGTCAGCATGGTGTTAATATAATGGAGTTCTGCAAGGCTTTCAATGCTAAAACTGCTGATCAGGCAGGCATGATTATACCTGTAGAGATAACAATATATGGTGATCGTTCTTTCAGCTTCATTACAAAGACACCACCAGCAGCTGTTCTTTTGAAGAAAGCTGCCAGTGTTGAAAAAGGTTCCGGGGAACCCAACACTAACAAGGTTGCCACTGTATCCCGGGCTGATGTAAAAAAGATTGCTGAAATCAAGATGCCAGACCTCAATGCTGCAGATATTGAGGCAGCAATGCGGATGGTGGAAGGCACTGCCCGGAGCATGGGTATAATAGTCAAAGAATAATGTGGGAGGACTGTGAGTCCGCCAATACCACGAGGAGGTAATTGGAGATGGCTGTAAGTCGGGGAAAAAAGTACAGGGAAGCTATAGAAAAAGTTGACCGGGAAAAACTATATGATCCGGAAGAAGCTCTTAATCTGGTGCGAGAACTGGGCAATGCCAATTTTGATGAAACAGTTGAGCTGGCCTGTCGCCTGGGGGTAAACCCCCGCCATGCTGACCAACAGGTGAGGGGTGCTGTTGTTCTCCCTCACGGTACCGGCAAGGATATAAGAGTGCTGGTTTTTGCCCAGGGAGAAAAAGTCAAGGAAGCAGAAGAAGCAGGTGCTGATTATGTTGGTGGCGAAGATCTGGCCGAGAAAATTCAGAAAGGATGGCTGGAGTTTGATGTAGCCATTGCTACACCGGATATGATGAAGGTTGTAGGCAAGCTTGGTCGGGTTCTGGGCCCCCGGGGTCTCATGCCAAACCCCAAGGTTGGGACAGTCACCTTTGAACTGAAACAGGCTGTAGAAGAGGCCAAGGCAGGCAAGGTTGAATACCGGGTGGAGAAAAATGGAATAGTTCATGTGCCCATAGGCAAGACGTCTTTTGATTATGACCAGCTGAAAGGCAATTTCCTGGCCCTCATGGACGCTATTATCAAAGCCCGCCCATCAGCAGCCAAGGGGCGGTACCTGAGCTCTGTTGTCATTTCTTCAACCATGGGTCCGGGTATAAAAATTGATCCGGCCCAGATAATAGCCATGCTGGAAAAGTAGTAGATTAACTGGTAAAAATAGTATAGGGTAGCTGTAGACAGCGGGTGCCGTTCCGGCTTAATTATGCCCGCCGAGGCTGAGATTCCCCTGATAAGGGGTTTCCTCCGCTGTCTGCAGGAGGATTTTTTATTTCCTGCAAAGGAGGTGGTAGTTTGGCAAGGGAGGACAAAAAGAAGCTGGTAAAAGATCTGGCAGAAAAGATGGAAAAGTCTCAGAGCATGATTTTTACCGATTATCGCGGACTGGATGTTGCAGAGATGAATGAACTGCGTAGGAAGCTCAGAGATGCAGGTGTGGAATACCGGGTGGTGAAAAATACTCTGGCCCGTTTTGCAGCAGAGAAAGCAAATATAAAAGAGCTGGAAGTGATATTTACCGGGCCAACAGCAATTGCCTTTGGTATTGATGACCCTGTTACTCCAGCCCGGATACTCGTTGATTACAGCAAGGAGAACAAGGAGCTGGAGATAAAAGGAGGAACCCTGGAAGGGAAGCCAATAAACATATCCAGGGTGGATTATCTGGCAAAAATTCCTTCCCGGGAAGAGCTTCTGGCAAAAGCCCTGGGCAGCATGAAAGCCCCGGTAACAGGGCTGGTGAACACCCTTGGCGGTATATTGAGAAAACCCCTTTATGCCTTAAATGCCATAAAGGAGCAAAAATCCCAATAATTCTGGAGGTGGATTGGATTGAATAAAGAAGAAATCCTTAAAGCTATTGAAGAAATGTCGGTTATTGAACTGGCAGAATTGGTCGAGGCACTGGAGGAAAAGTTTGGAGTTAGCGCTGCTGCTCCAGCAGCAGTAGCTGCTGCACCTACTGCAGAAGCTGAACAGGAAGAAGAACAGACCGAATTTGATGTAGTCCTGGTTTCGGCCGGTGAGAAAAAGATCAATGTAATTAAAGTAGTACGGGAACTTACCAGCCTGGGCTTGAAAGAAGCCAAAGCCTTGGTTGATGAGGCGCCTAAGCCGGTTAAAGAAGGCGTTGAAAAGGATGAAGCAGAGGAAGTTAAGAGTAAACTGGAAGAAGCTGGCGCCACTGTGGAACTCAAGTAAAAACACTTAAAAAAAGAAAGGGAAGGGGGTTTTCTCCCTTCCTTTTTTATATTATAATAAGGTCATGGGTTACAGCAGAATACCTCCCGGCCCAAAAATTTTCTCAAAATTTTTTTATATAAAGGAAGAGCTATTTTCGCTCTCTCTAAAACCTCATGGGCACAGGGGTTTTAAGATTCAAAAATATGTCTTTACCCCAAAAAACGAGAGATATTCGGCTATTTACCGTTAAACCTAAATAAATTCAGAAAATTGACCCCAAATAACACAAAAAAGGTGATCCTCCTTCATCTCTATGGTATAATAGAGATAATCCAAGAAAAACAAAAGGAGGACCACCTATGGCTATTATACCACAGCAAAAATTGTTTGACTATACCGAAATCGAAGAATTAGGTGATTTAGAACGATTTTTTCTGGCAATGGAGTACATACCGGATGAGGAACTGATGAGAAAACTGGAATACGAACGAGGCAATGGCCGGGATGATTATCCTGTCCGGGCCATGTGGAATTCAATGCTGGCCGGAATAATTTATGAGCATTCTTCAATAGAGAGTCTACGCCGTGAACTCAAAAGAAATGGACAACTGCGATACTTGTGTGGTTTTGAGGGTAGAGTTCCCACCTCTTCAGCCTACAGCCGCTTTATGGAGAAACTGATAGAGTGCGAAGAGGATATAAAAGAAATATTTGAGATGCTTGTTTTCGAGATTAGCAAGGCACTGCCTGATTTTGGTCAACACCTGGCCTGTGATAGTAAGGCCATAGATTCAGCAGCCAATCACCATAGAAACGATAATCCTGAACGTGATGGTCGCCGGGATATAGATGCTGAGTGGGGTAAGAAGGTCTACCGTGGTGAACGTGAAGATGGTACCAAATGGAAAAAGATAGTAAAATGGTTTGGATACAAACTGCATCTAGTAGTTGATGCTGAATACGAACTGCCTGTAGCCTTTGACTTAGACAAGGCCTCCAGTTCTGATGTTATCAAGGGTCATGAGCTTGTTGAAGAAATCAAAAATCAGCAACCTACAATTCTCCACCGCTGTGACTATTTTATGGCTGACCGTGCCTATGATGATACCAAAT
The DNA here is from genome assembly GCA_003551905.1 of Halanaerobiales bacterium. GTDB lineage: Bacteria > Bacillota > Halanaerobiia > B1SED10-174 > B1SED10-174 > B1SED10-174. Next base: position 186 of record PUNT01000248.1, on the reverse strand, counting down.
TAATAACCAAACTCTGGGATGACAATGGAATAAAACCGGTGATAGATATCCGTAACATGTGGAAAGATGGGGAAGAGACGCGTATGGCAAATGGCCATAAAAATATTGTTTACGATTACTGTGGTACGGTGTACTGCTACGATCCAGCAACTGGGAAAAGACGAGAGATGGCGTATGGCGGATTTG
>PUNT01000187.1 GCA_003551905.1 Halanaerobiales bacterium | reverse complement strand
CCGCCTGGCTGAGCTGGGTGTAGGTCTTGGCGACCTCCTGAGCGTTACCGGTACCTACTCCTATGCTGATGGTTCTCCCGCTGGTCTTGCCTGGTGGGAGCCAGTCAAGCAACCTGCTAATGTCCTGCCAGCTATGCCTGGTGCACATCACGTGGCAACCGGTGTTGTAGAGCTGACACCTATCGAGTACTTCACTGGAACTGCTAATCTCACCTACGATATTGATACTGGTGATTTCATGCACTACTACACCGCAGAAGCCAGCGTGGCCTTTGTAACAGCTGACGTTGTCAAGTACTTCAACTTCATGGATAATGCTCTGGAAGCCCACGTGCGTGCCGAACCCAGCTTTGAAGCAATGGGCTTTACCATTATGCCCCACGGTCTCTTTGGTTACAGGATGGCCGATCCGGATTACACCGGTATGAGGTACCGTGTAGGTCTTGATCTGGAAAGGGATGTAACTGAAGAACTGTTCTGGCATGGTGGGTACTTCTACGAAGTACGGCCTGATGGGTTCCGTGCTACTGCTGGAACACCACCTCCACCTGCTACAAACTCTCTCCCCGGTTCATTCTCCAAGTTTGCTACTGGGGTGAATTATAACGACTTTGCTACCCTGGACTTCGAATGGGGCGCCTTCAAGGGCGAAGATCCCGCCCAGGATTACGAGTTCAAGGTACTCAAAGGTGGAATCAGCTTTACATTCTAAGCATGATGTTAAAACCCTCCCCGCCTGGTCGGGGAGGGTTTTTAATGTACCGGTTCTATTTTGAGCTGAGGATGGTGATGAATGGTGATCACTGAGGGTCCGGAAAAGATGGATGAATTCTTCAATGCCCGGGCGGAGACTTATGATCAGCATATGGATGCTAATGTAGAGGATTTTCAAAAGTTCTACAGGAAAATATCCCACCCCATCCCTAAAACCTCTCAGGAGATTAAAATACTGGACCTGGGTTGTGGGACAGGACTGGAGCTGGAATATATTTTTCAGAAGGCTCCTCGGGCCCGGATAACTGGTGTGGATATCTCAGAAAAGATGCTGGAAATTTTGCTGGCAAAATACCGGGAAAAAAGTCAGCAGATAACTGTGGTTAACAGATCATATCTGGATTTTGATTTCGGTGCGGGGTTATATGATTATGTTGTTTCGGTTATGACCTTTCATCACCTGGATTATGACACAAAGAAATCTCTCTATGAGAGAATAAATTATTCTTTGAAAAAAGGTGGGAAATATATTGAAGGGGATTATGTGGTATCAAAAGCCAGGGAGGGAGAACTCCTAACTGAGTATAATGAGATTAAGAAAAGAGATTCTCTCTACCACCTGGATATTCCTTTTTGCCGGGAGACCCAGGAAAAGCTTCTTCGCTCCGCCGGCTTCAATAAAATCCAACTGTTATTTTCCAGTGGAGAGTCTGCCATATTTGTAGGGGAAAAACCAAAAGAGGGACCATAACCCCCAGAGAAGTAAGAATTTAGAACATTGAAGCATTATGTTTATTTGGGAAATACTAAAAAATAAAACTCCTTATTCCGATAATATTTATGGAAAGGTTTTCTTCTGAGAAAACCGGGTCAAATAAGAAGGTATTTTTAAGGTTGGTAGCGAATTTCTTATATGATCAACATAACATTGCATAAGCTCCGGTATAAAGGAGGCCTACAAGTGAATAAAATAAAAATCGGAGTTGTCGGTGTCGGCCATATGGGCAAACACCACGTTAAGAGCTACGTTGCCCTGAAGCACATCTGCGAACTGGTAGGAATTTACGACATTGATCAGGTGAAAGGTGAAGAGATTGCCCAGAGTTATGGTATTAAATCCTGTAGTAGTTTGCAAGATCTCCTGGGAAAGGTGGAAGCGGTGACCATTGCTACCCCTACTTCTACCCATTATGAAATAGCTAGAACCGCACTGGAAAAAGGCCTGGATGTTCTCATAGAGAAACCCATCACCAGCACAGTTGAAGAAGCTGAGAAACTGCTTCTTCTGGCCAAGAAAAAGGACAGGGTGCTGCAGGTTGGCCATATTGAGCGTTTTAATCCTGCTGTAATTGAATTACCCAAGATCCTTCAGGATCAGCGGATTATTGCCCTGAATATGGAGAGGATGGGTCCTTTTGATCCCCGGATAGAAGATACCGATGTTATTCAGGATTTAATGATTCACGACATCGATATATTGCGTTTTTTATTACAGCAGCCAGTGAAAGACCTGCAGGCTTATGGCAGTGTAGTGAGGTCCAGCAACGGGCACATTGATTTTGCTGTGGCCAACCTTTTGATGGACGAAGACATTATAGCCAGCCTTACTGCCAGCAGGGTCACCAGTAAAAAAGTTCGCCGGCTTACAATTACCACTCTAGCTGCCTTTATCGAACTTGATTACATTGAGCGCCGCATAACCATTTCCCACCGGGGAGGTTATGCTTCCCTTGATCATTTTTCTGAATATCATCAGGAGAACAAGGTGGAACGCATTTTTTCCTCAGATGAAGAACCACTGCGAAATCAGCTGGCCCATTTTGTAGAATGCTGCAGGAAGGGTACAAAGCCCATTATCAGCGGGGCTGATGGACTTGAAGCCCTGCGCATAAGCAAAACAGTGCAGGATCAGATAATCAAAGGCCTTCAGGTGCTGCCCAAAGTGGACCAGGAGGTTATTAAGTGATCCCCATAGCCCGCCCCCAGATAGGCGAGGAAGAAAAGATGGCAGTGCTGGAGGTTATGGAATCAGGCATGCTGGCGGCTGGCAGGAAAGTAAGGGAATTTGAAGAGGCCTTTGCTTCTTTAATAGGGATGGAATATGCTGTAGCAACTTCTTCAGGAACCACAGCCCTCATGGCATTGATGAATTGCCTGGGTCTCCGACCGGGAGATAGGATTTTGGTTCCTGATTTTACCTTTGTGGCTACTGCCAATTCTGTTCTTTCTGCCGGTGCCGAGCCGGTTTTTTGTGATATTGAGGCAGATTCCTTCAACATGTGCCCTGATGAGGCCCGGAAAGCTCTGCAAGCTGACCCTGCCATCAGGGGCATATTGTTGGTACACCTTTACGGCCTGCCCTGTGCCATGGATGAGTTTTTAGATCTGGCAGAAGAGTATGGGGTTTTGCTCCTGGAAGATGCAGCTCAGGCCCATGGAGCCCTCTACAGGGGAAGAGCCGTGGGCTCTTTTGGCCAGGCCTCCATCTTCAGCTTTTATCCAACCAAAAACATTACTACCGGCGAAGGAGGCATGGTCCTTACCAAAGACCCGGATCTGGCAGAGAAGGTGCGACTGCACATAAACCATGGAGCCCCCAGACGTTATCATCATGAAGTTCTGGGTTATAATTATCGCATGACTGATATTGCTGCAGCTATAGGGTTGGAGCAGCTGAAAAAACTCCCGGATTTTAACGGCAAAAGACAGGAGAATGCCAGTATTTACCAGGAGGAGCTTAAGGGAATCCCTGGTTTGACACTGCCCCGGATTGATGTGGACTGTGAGCATGTATTCCATCAGTACACCATCCGGACCAGGGAACGGGATGATCTGGCAGCTTACCTGCAGGCAGAAAAGATAGGCACCGGCATACATTACCCCATCCCCTTGCATCAGCAGCCCCTGTTCAGGGAGAGGACCAATGAAAATCAATCTTTTCCCCAATCCCAGAAAGCCAGTAAAGAAGTGCTCTCCTTGCCGGTCCATCCAGCTTTGAGTGAAGAAGAGCTGGCTTATGTTGTGGACATGGTTAAAAAATACTACCAATAGATGAGAAATTGTCCACAATATGCAGGAATCCATTTGATGATGGTTAAATTTAAAAACAGGTAGCTAAGAGGCTAAATTGTTATGGAGGTAAAGAGATGGAAGAATACGAGATTGATTTGCGAGAAATATTTTTAACTCTCTGGCGGTACAAGTACTTAATAATTGGAATATTTCTCCTGGCAGTAATCATCAGTGCCCTTTATTCTACGTATGTCCTGGACCCGGTCTTTAAAGCTGAGGCAGTTTTGAGCATATCTCCCTATTCATCAACGGTAGGCGGTGTGAGAGTTGTTAATCTTTCCCTGGAAGGTTACCGGATTTTCTACACCTCCCCCCGGGTTTTGCAGGAGATGAAACTTTTCATTCAGGAAGAGAAGGAAGAAGATGAAGAAATATCCATAAACAGTATTCGCAGGAGAGCTGATGTGAGTCTTAATGCCCAGGAAAATCTTTTGACTGTCAGTTATTCGTCTTCTGATCCGCAAGAGGCCTACCGGTTTTTAGGCGAATGGATACAAATTTTCCGGGAGCAGTCAGTGGATTACATACTGACTGAGAACTTGCAGATTCTGGACCGGCTGGAAAGAGTGTATAGAGAGAGTGAAGAGGCTTTCTTGAACTCCCGGGCAGAATATACTGCCTTTGAACAGGAACACAGCATATCCCTGAAAAAGAAACGTTTAGAGGATCTGGAGATTAGATATCAAAGTGCTGCCAGTCGGCTGTCCGATGTGGAAAGACGCATTGCCAGCAACGAAGCCATGCTGGTATACCTGGAAGATAGATTGGCTGAGGAAGAAAGTCACATAGATGAAGTCCTGCAGCAATTGAAGAAAGAGATGACTGAAGGCGAGTATGCCAGTTTACGGCTTTTGGTGGGAAACTTAAAGGAAGTTAATCCAATATATGTGAATCTCAGGGGAAGAATTAACGATATTGGCAGCAGTTTGGAGAGCGCCTATGAGGAACAGAAAATTCTTGAGAGATCATTGCAGGAATTTGATGAACGCATTGACGTTCTCAACCGGGAAATAGCTACAATAGAAGAGGAAGAAGAGCACCT
>PUNT01000272.1 GCA_003551905.1 Halanaerobiales bacterium | reverse complement strand
CAAGCAAGCAGAAACCCAGGTAAAGCTGGCGGAAAGAACTTATGAACGTATTCACCGGCTTTACGAGGAAGGTATAGTGCCTCAGCAGGAATACGAGCAGGCTGTTCTAGAGAGGGATATGGCCAGATCAAATCTTACCAGTGCTGAAATTAACCTGAGGATGGCTAAAGAAGGAGCCTGGGACCTGGAGCTGGAAGCGGCACGTGCCCAGCTTCGCCAGGCGGAGACCCAGCTGGAATTGGCCAGGATGACCCGGGATGATGCGGTAATGACTGCTCCCCGGGATGGAGTTATAATACACAGAGAAGTTGAGCCGGGAGAAATGGTTGGAGAAACCATGGCTCCCCTGGTCCTGGCCTGTTTGGATCCTGTCCATCTTAAGATCCAGGTAGGAGGGCAGGATATAGGGATAATTGAAAAAGATCAAAAAGCCCATCTGGAGATTCGGGCTTTACCAGAAGAGGAAGTTTTTGGCCAGGTAAATCGGGTGTCACTTGCAGCAGATCCTGAAAGCCGACTGTTCCTGGTAGAGATAGAAATTGAGAATCCCCAGCATAAAATCAGACCGGGTTTGTATGCTGAAGCCAGAATAATAATCGATCCCGGACCCAAAGCTCCCCTCGTTCCCCAGGAAGCAGTCCATTATGAAAATGACACACCTCACGTGTATACCATAAGGGACAATAAGGTTCATCCCCGGCCAGTTTCGGTTGGTGAAGAAGAAAATGGAAAAGCAGAGATCACATCAGGAATAAAAGAAGGGGAAAAAGTTATTGTTTATGCTGATGGAGAGCTTGCCCCTGGCAAGGTTGTGGAAGTTGTGGAAGGTGATTGGCAGTGAATATACCAGATATAGCTGTTGGCCGGCCGGTCACAGTGGTTATGCTCATTCTTATCTGCATACTTCTAGGAGGTATTGCTTTAAGCCAGTTGCCCATTGAACTCCTTCCTGAAATAGACCTGCCTGTTGCTGTTGTTATAACGGAGTACGAGGGGGCTGGTCCTGCAGAAATAGAAAACTTAATTACCAGGCCCCTGGAAGAAGCATTGCAGACCGTCAGCAATGTGAATACGCTGACCTCATATTCCCAGGAAGGAGAATCCATGATTCTCATAGAGTTTGACTGGGGTACAGACTTGAACTTTGCAGTTCAGGATGTGCGTCAGCAACTGGATCTAGCCCGGGGGTTTCTTCCAGACGAAGCTGAAGATCCTTATACAGTAGAGTTTGATCCTACACAGTTTCCTATCCTGGAGTATGGAATTGCTGGAGATATGGAGCTGGATGAACTACGAAGATTAGTTGATGATGATATTCAACCATGGCTGGAAAGGTTACCAGGGGTAGCATCTGTTAATGTAAGCGGTGGCTATGAAAGGGAAATTCAGGTTGAACTGGATGCCGGTCGGATGCAAACCTATGGAATAGCTATTGGTGATGTAGTGGAAAGCATTGCTGCTTCCAACCTGGATATGCCTGCCGGTGATATAACCGTGGATGATGAGATACAGCTTTTATTGCGTACTTTGGGCCAGTTCGAGTCTGTGGAAGATATAGGAGAAGTGATTGTTCCTGGCCGGGGTGGTGCTTACCGGCTCCATGAGCTGGCCAGAATAGAAGATGGCTTTAAAGATCTTACCGTTTATACCAGGGTTGATGGCCAGGATAGTGTAAGCCTGGCAGTGCACAAAGAAGCTGATGCCAACACTGTTGAGGCTGCTAGAGAAGTAAAAGCCGAAATAGCCAGATTAGAAGAGGAGCTGGATAACCAGATAACTTTTTCCACTATCTCCGATCAGTCTGAATTTGTAGTTATGTCCATAGATACTGTAACTAACAATGCAGTAATAGGTGGTATTCTGGCTATCATAGTCCTACTAGCATTTCTGGCCAGCCTGGCCCCTACTGTCATCATTGCTATAGCCATCCCTGTTTCGGTAATTACAACTTTCTTTTTTATCTACAATATAGATATGACATTGAATATCATGTCCATGGGTGGGCTGGCCCTGGGTATAGGTATGCTGGTGGACAATGCTATTGTTGTCCTGGAAAACATTTTCCGGCACCGAACTGAAGGGTCCTCCGCTAGAGAGGCAGCTGTAGAAGGAACCAGGGAGATAATGGGTGCCATCGCTGCTGCCACTTTGACTACATTGATGGTATTTTTACCTATTGTTTTCATCGAGGGGATTGCCAGCCAGATATTCCGGGACCTGTCATTTACCGTGGCATTCTCTCTTTTAATTTCCCTGGGAGTTTCTATTACAGTTATTCCCATGCTCTGTTCCCGTTTTCTGGCCCGGGCAGAACCACATAAATTACAATCACAGCAGGAGAAGAATTTCGTAGCCCGGAACCTTGGCAAGCTGTCCAAGGCTTATGGGAGTTTGCTGAACTGGGTGTTACAACGCCGCTTGCTGGTATTACCTGCAGGATTAGCAATTTTATCCTTGAGTATAGTAATGGTTCCCATAATCGGCACTGAATTTTTGCCTGAGCTTGATGAAGGTCAAATTCAGGTGGATATTGAAATGCCCCGGGGCACTCCCCATGGGCCAACTGATGAACTCACAACTGAACTGGAACAAAAGATTGCAAAGATTCCCGAAGTTCAAACTTTTCAAACCCGGGTAGGAGATGGTCGCATGGGAGATGAAGCCCGCATCAATGTGAGCCTGGTAGATCTTGCAGAGCGGGACAGAAGGACTCATGAGGTCATGGAGGAGATCAGAAGCCTGGCAGCCAAAAAGGAAGAGGCTGACATTAATGTTAGCGCAGTTTCTGTCCTTATGGGTGGAGGTGAGATGGGAGATGCGCCGGTGCAGGTTAATATCATGGGTGATGATCTGGAAGAAATTGAAGAGTTTGCCCGTGAAATTGCAGGTGTTGTGGCGGAAATCCACGGAACTCGTGAAATCAGCATTGGGGCCGATGAGGAAAGACCTGAATGGCAAATTGCTGTTGACCACTCCAAGGCAGGAACATATGGGTTGACTTCAGCCCAGATAGCCTCCTCTGTGCAGATGGCTGTTGCTGGGCAGATCGCTTCCCGCTTCCAGGGAGAGGATGCCAGTGAGATAGACATACTGATTCGCTTGAGAGCAGAGGATCGCAATAATCCGGCAGTTCTGGAAAGACTGCCTTTGTCAGCTCCAGCAGGTGGGATAGTTCCCCTTCAGGAAGTGGCTTCCCTGGAAGAAGGGTTCAGTCCTCTGGAAATAAGGAGATTGGATCAGTCCCGGATGATACCTGTATTTGCCCAGATATATGGTGTGGACCTGGGTACAGTGGTTGACAATCTGGAAGAAAAGATGAGGGATATGGAAATTCCAGCAGGGATATCGTACTCTTATGGTGCAGAAACCCAGTGGATGGAGGATGCCTTCACTGATCTGTACCTGGTTCTTTTGCTGGGACTGGTTTTAGTTTACATGGTTCTGGCTAGCAAGTTTGAGTCTCTATGGCAGCCCTTGATTATTCTTTTCAGTGTTCCCTTTGCTTTTGTAGGTGTTTCTGCTGCCCTCCTCATGACCGGCTGGACTCTCAATATGGCGTCTCTGATCGGAGTTATTATGCTGGTAGGTATAGTTGTGAATAATGCTATTGTTTTTCTGGATTATATTAATCAGCTACGGCAGCGGGGTTGGAAGCGGCGAGAAGCTATAATCCAAGCAGGTAAGATACGACTTAGACCCATTTTGATGACAACTTCTACAACAATCCTGGCCATGATTCCCCTTTCCCTGGGAATTGGTGAGGGGGCAGAATTGCAGGCCCCAATAGCTGTGGCTGTTATTGGGGGATTGCTGGTGGCAGGAATGTCTACACTACTATTTATTCCAGTGATCCTGACCAGTATAGAAGATATAATCGGTTTTTTCCGTCGCAAGTTGATGAGACTTATTGATGGTGGGGAAAAAGCCTAGAAAGGAGCGAGATAAATGGCCAGCAATGGAAATTGTTATACAGTAGCCCCTTTACTATTGGTTTTGATGCTGACTGTTGGGAGTGCTGGAACATCTGCAGCGGAACCAATAACACTGGAAGATCTAGTTTTTTCCGCTCTGGAACAGAATCGGGAGGTGCAAAATGCCCGCCTGGAACTGGCAGAAGCCAGGGCTCTGATGGAACAGGCAAGGGCTGGCCGCAGCTGGCGTGGGGACCTTCTTTTAGATGTAGATCGGGTCAAAACCCCATCCTACATGGAAACACTTCACTCTTTTGCAGGAGAGGAAGTCCATGAATCCTATTCTACCTACAGCGGTACCCTTGCCCTGAGTACTGTAATCTGGGATGCCATAGAGAACAAAGCCATGTTGAAAAAAGCCCAACTGGCAAAAGAGGAGAGCAAGAACAGCTTACGTCAGGTGCAGTACTCAGTTGTTGAGGACACGCTGAAAGCAGTATTTGCTTTGTTTCAGGCCCGAGATGGAGTGGAACTGTCTCAGAAAGCCCGGGAGCAGCGGGAACAAACCCTTGATAGAGTAATAAAAGAAAAAGAAGCAGGCCAGGCAGTAGCTATGGATGTAAAGGAAGCTGAGATGGAATTGGAACAGGCCTGTTCCGTCCTGGAAAGGGCTGAGAACTACCGGGCACTAACTGAGAAGAGAGTCATGCAGGTGACAGGACTGGATAGAGAGATCATCGATAAAATTGCCCAACCCTCTCTGCCGAACCTGGATGAGCTGGAAGATGCCAACCCCTGGCCTTGGGGATTGGAACAAATGCAGGAAATAGCCCTGGAAAACCGTCCGGAGATTGCCAAGAGCAAACTGGGGGAAGAACTTGCCCAGATTGAGCTGGAAGAAGCCCGGAGCAGCCGCTTTCAATTGAATTT
>PUNT01000049.1 GCA_003551905.1 Halanaerobiales bacterium | reverse complement strand
GCTTCGCCGGTTCCCGTACGACATCATTTTTGTCTCCTACCACAACTCGATTACTGTCCTTGCTTTTGCTCACCACTCACGACGCCCTGGATATTGGCGAGATCGTTCTCAGCGCTAACGACCAAGCTCACCGGCGACGATGGAGCGCAGCGGAATCGGCGTCCGGTGCAGCGCCTTGTTATGTGCTTGCGTTCAATGTACTTTCCAATGTTGTTTTAAACTCATTCTCATTCGCGTAGTTGTAGAATGGAACCGCAGTTATCAAATACTTGTCCGTGTGTATTTTAATCGTTTTCTTTTCCATCCGTATTTCTTCCAGGAAGTCTTCTTTCCACTTGTCTTTAGCGATAAAGCCATTTCCTTTTGGTTCAATGAATACTTGAAAAGTCAGTTGCTTGTCTTCTCGTTGTTTGCAGAACAGCAAGAAGTCAGGTTCAAATGCACGTCCTTGCTTGTCGTAGATTTTTAATTCTCGCTCGTTGCGAATTAGATAGATGTTCTCAAACTTTTGATTAAGCCCCTTGAAGCGTCTGGCAAAAAGCTCGACAAACTGCTTTTCTTCTGATGTTCCATAGTTGGCATTGTAAACATACCAAGGTTCATGCGCTACCAAGTCTTCCTGTCCATTGGCTCGTTCATCATATTTGTTCACTCTGATTTCTTTGTCTTTAAACACTTCATGTACAGGCTTTTTAATATAGTCAGAACCTTCATATTCAGTGGAACTGCCCTTGATTTCCGATTCTATGCTTTGCAATAGTCCGCTCAAAGCTTGTAAATAATCGAAATTGGTTCTGTACTTGACACGATCAGGTGTTCCGCGAAAGGTTATTTCCAAACCTGCCAAATACTTTTCACTTTCAATGAACTCAGAAAGCGACTTAATGTTTGGGAAAAATTTGGTTAAGTGGTCGAAATGAAAAAACGGATACTGGCTTAACGCAAACCGAATAGTGTGTTTTGGAATGTCGCTCAGTTTAACATCTTGTGATTTTATTACTTCATCGTTTGAAGTGGGGTTTTCCAATTCAAAGAAAGCACTGGACATACGGCCAACGCCTGACGATAGTGTATGGCGATGGTTTTGTTTGGCGACACCTAGGTCAGCGAATGATTTTACATTATCAAAGCTCTTGGGCACTTTTTTATTGAAAAATACCTGTCCGTCACGATAAAAGTTAGTTCTCTTGAAATCTAATTTTAAGGTGAGCTGCTTCTTCACCAAGTTTTCATCATCTTCATAAATACCTGAATCAACAAGAGCTTTCTTCAATTCAGAAATGTACTTGCTGTCTTCTTTGGTGTGGTAATAGAGTTCTTCCAAGGTTTTAAAGTCATTGGAAACGTCATCATCGTATTTCCGTGTGAATTTGTCTTGTTCGTCTTCAATTGTAAATGGATAATACCTCGCTCCACGACCAATTAACTGAGCTTCCGATAAAGTGGTTTTTCCTGGATTTCCTGCCCGTCCATCTCGACCGTCGTAAAGGCGAACGATATCGAAGAGGTTGAGCACGTCCCAACCTTCATTAAGTTTTTGAACAGCAAAAATGGCCCGTATCGGGTTATTCTCGTCTTCAAGTGTGTTCAGCAGGATTTGGTTCTTCTCCGCTTCCTTATCATTGTTGGCGCTCAGACAGTTTTCTTCTCTGAAATTAGATTGGATACGTTTAACGATCTCCGTTGTTGATATTCCGTTTTGCTCGAAGAACTCAAACGCCTTTTGAACGATACCGACAGTTGATGTTTTCTGAATCTTTTCGATCTGATCTTCTGAGAAGTTCTCAATGAGCTTATGAAAATTCTCCTTGTTTTGCTCTGATTCTTTTATGGTTCTTTTAGCCTTAAACAGAATAACAGGCTTTAGATTGACATTGTGGGATGTAGCCAATTCCTGACGATACAGGTTCAGAAGCAAGGCTTGAATAATTCGTTCCTGTTCATCATAAAGTGAGCGAATAAGATTGATTTCTTTGGAATACTTGTCAAGTCTGAACTGGGCAAGGTCGTATTTGTAAATGACCTTATCCTGATACTTCTCTACAATCTTTTGGCTTTCATAGTCTAAGGTGGCCGTAAATTCTAAAAGAATGTTTTCATAGTTCATCTGGTGAATGCGCTCAACCAAATCACCCCAAACGTCAGCGTTGTTGTGGTGTGCTTCATCGCCAATCAAAACCAATTTCCGGTCTTCAAAATCTTCAAAGCTCAATCCGTTTTCACGCACATTTAAGAGCAAGCCCGATGTAAGCATTTGTATGGAAACAAATTTGATATTTATGTTTCGGTCATCGGCTTCATCAAAGTTGTCAATCTCCTTAATAAGTACTTCTTTGCCATCAATGACGATTTTGTCTTTGAAGAGGTACTTTGTAGCCTGCGGATTGAGAAAATTCTCTTTCGTTTTTTGGATGATGTTGTTGCTATTGACGAAGAACAAAAAGTTGCGATAGCCTTTCTCGTAAAGGTGCAGGATCAAGCCCGCCATGACCATGGTTTTACCGCTTCCTGTGGCCATGTTGTAAAGCAAATGCAAAGGCTTTTTCGGTTTTTCGTCAAAATCTTCTTGCTCAGTGTATAGATAACGTTTGAATGCTTCTTCCTGATAAGGACGAATGCTGTATTTTAAATTGTCGCTGATTCCATTTGGAATAGGTACTTTTGATAAGGCTTTTCTTGCAAATGGATTGTTAAATATTTCGTATAGAAATGCCATTTGCTTAATCCTTTATTTGATAAAAATCTTTGGTTACGGTCTTTTCTTCATCCGTGCATTCAAAGTCTTTGTCGTTGAGCGAAGAAAGATTCACATAAAGCTGGTTTAAGTCAAGCAGCTTGAGCAAAAGCTGTTTTTGGTTTTTAAGTGTATCTGACTTGAATTCTTCCAAATGTCTTTGCTGTTCCTGAATATCCACGTTGTAATTCAGGAAGCTTTTGGCTTTCATCTGCTCCCAAATTTCCAAAAGTGTTTCAGTGTCTTTTGCTGCTTCGATTTGGTCTATAAAAGTTTGATTGTACTTTTTCAATTTTAGATACACAAATGATCCGCCACCTTTCCAATGAATAATTTTTGAAATACCCGATGAGTCACCATTAATAACATTTTGCAAACGTTTAACGCTGTCGTTTTTTCCATAATCTAATTGTTCTATCCCAATATATTGTCGTCCGGATTTATGCGCAACAGCACAAGTTGTCCCACTACCTAAGTGGTAATCAAGTACGATATCATCTTGTTTTGTTGACATATTGATTATCCTTCTCAAAAGTTTTTCTGGCTTTTTCCCTTTTTTTAGGGTAACGCCACCTTCAGCTGCTATGCCTTCGTAGGCGATATCTGTCCATATATTTGTTAAAAGTGTTGTTGGTGTGTCTTCTCCATCGATTTCTCTAATTTTCTTTGAATAAAAAGCGATTTCCTGCCCATTAATAATAAATCTATCCCCGTTATTGTCACGTTCAACTACAAAAACCTTTTCGGGATTCTTTTTAGATTTCTTTTTTTCTTCTAATGTTTTTTTACCTGCGTCATCACCTATTGCTGTTAAACGAAACACTGATTTGGCGTTGTTCAAGGCAAAATCACTTAGTTTTTGATTATACAATCCTTCTCCAATCTTTTCTTTTACCTTACTATACGGCTGATGAGTTTTTTCCGGATCTATTCCTTCTTCTCTGCACACAATTTTTCTAATATCGTCTATCTTCCAATTATCAGGCTTCTCATTTATATTTTCTATGTATCCAATATAATTTTCATCAAATTCTGATTTCTCATACTGTATATTGTACTCAAAATTATTTTTTGACTTTCCATACATTAAGATGTACTCAGCAGTTTCAAATAAACCAAGGTTTACAGTTTTAAATCCCGAAGGTGATTTTGTGCGAAGAGATATGATATTAATAAAGTTGTCTTTACCGAAAATATCGTCAAGCAATACTTTTAAATAGGTTTGATTGTGGTCGTTAATTTGAACCAATATTACTCCTGTTTTATTGAGTAATGATTTAGCAACAGTGAGTCGGTTCTGCATAAATGTTAACCATGAGGATTCGGTGAATGAATCGTTGTACTTGAAGCTATCGCTACCCGTGTTGTATGGTGGATCGATGTAGATTAACTTCACCTTTTCTGCAAACTCTTCTTTGAGCGAATGCAAAGCCAAAAGGTTGTTGCCTTTTATAATCAGGTTGTCTGTGATAGTATCTTCTGGTAATCCCCGTTTTTTGTTTAGCTCAGCATCTCGGTTAAAACTGTCTAAAGGTTTTTCTCCGTCCTTGTCAAAGCATTTAGCATTGGTCAGAACTTTAGGCTCAACTAATTGAGTGATTTCATCCTGAGCTAAAACTTCATTGAAGAAAATCTCTTCGCGGTTTTGTTCTTCACGGCTTTGGCCGCCTTCGAGAATGCAGTCTTTAAACGGCCACACCAAAGCCACTTCATTTCGCTGTTTTAGGTATTTGCCATCAATGGTCAGCCCAACCTTGTTTTTGTATTGGGTATAGCTGTCGTTCAGGTAGTTTTTTTGCTCCAAGAATTGGCTGAACAGGTTTAGGTTGAAAACCAAAGTGTCTTTTACCTTCACAAAAAACTTCTCTTTCAAGTCGGCATTGTCTAGCAGCAGACCGATGAGTTCTTCATCAAAATTCTGTGCTTTGTTTAGTACCACCCATTTTTTCAGTTCACCGTCATCAGTAACAAAGTTGGGTTCTTTCTTTAGTTGCTGTTTGAGGCTTTCAAAAAGTTTCATTCATCTTCCTTTAAAATCATTTTGGCACATAACGCAGAAGCTCAGCCGACGCGAAGCCGCGCAGCGGTTGAGCGGTCGGCTGGAGCGACTTGTTGGGCCACCTACGCCT
>PUNT01000066.1 GCA_003551905.1 Halanaerobiales bacterium | reverse complement strand
TTATTGATGCCCTACCAGTAGAAGTGATGGAACTGGCAGATAGGTTGGGTGTTCCCATAATCGGTATTCCCAAGGAGATCCCTTATGTTGATATAATAATGCCTGTGAGTAATTTGATTCTAGATCATCAGGAGAATGTACTGAAAAGGTCTGAGGAAATTCACCGGAAATTAACGGAAGTCGTTTTGAAAGGTGGGGAGTACAGAGGCATAGCAGAGAACCTGCAACAAATAACTAAAAAGCCGGTTATCATAGTTATCCAGGGGCAGGTACTGGAAAGGGTAGGAGTTAGTGAAAAACTGATGAATGCAATTCCCATAAATCAGGATAAAGGAATATATACTTCCAAGTTCATACCCAAAGCAGGAAATATTTCCGGTCACATAGTAGCTCCCATAGTTAGCGACGAGATAAGATATGGTGAGATCATAATTATTACGGGAAAGAAAGAACCGGAAAAGATAGATTTTATTGCGGCAGAACACGGTGCCACAGTTGCAGCCCTGGAGGTGATGAAAGAAAAAGCAGTCACAGAAACAGAGGTTAAGTTGAAGGGGGATATACTGGAGGATCTTCTGCGAAAAACCTATCAATCAGAAAAAGCCATTATCCGCAGGGCAGGTTTTTTGGGTTGGGATCTGACCTGTGATTATCTGATTGCAATATTTGATATAGATAACCTGGAAAATTATTACATGAACATAGAAACCCAGAATGAGGGGGTCATTCAGGATTTCAAGAAGAAACTCCGGGATATTCCCCAGGAGGTTTTCAGGGAATCCGGTATTTTCCCAATCCTCGTTGGTCGAAGCGATAGCATAGTTATAATGATCCCTGCTGCTGACAAAAAGCCAACAACAGAGTGGCAAAAAAATATCCTCACTGAGATAAAAAGGCGGTTGGGGGATGTAAAGAAAGAATTATCTGTTTCTTGTGGTATTGGCAGGCTGCACCGGGGAATTGAAGGAATTCAGAAAGGTTATTATGAAGCACGGGCTGCCCTTGCAACCGGCAGAAAGGTATGGGGGAAAAATGGCATATATGCCTTTGAAGATCTGGGTGTTTACAGGCTTATATTAAAGATGAAAGAGGATCCGGAGTTGGAGTCTTTCTGCCTGGAAAAATTGAGGCCAATACTGGAATATGACAGGGAGAAAGGTGGAGAGCTTCTCAATACCATGAAGACCTACCTTTTCTGCCGGGGCAACAAAAAAGAGACAGCTAAGGCCTTATTTATCCATCGCAATACTTTAGATTACCGATTAAGGAAAATTAATGAACTCTTAGGTGAGAGAATAGATCTCAGTTCCCACTGGCTGGATTATGAATTGAGCTTAAAGATATTGCAGGTAATCAAGGATTAATTGGGCATAATGCATAAATTGCCCCATTGTTTTTAGGGCATCAGTGATATACTAATCCGACCAATTCTAAGATATACTGCTAGTTGGAGGGGAATTTATATATGAGTAATAAAAATAATCCGGGAGAAGAAATTAATTTTGAAGCTTTGCTGGAGGATTATGAAAGGGATAGGGTGCCGCAGGAAAAAACTAAAAGCTGGCTACAGATGGGATTGGTCTGGGCTGGCGTAGGTATCAGTTTGGGCCTGCTTATAACCGGTGGTGCCATTGGTGCTGGTTTGACTTTGCCCCAATCCCTGGGAGCATCACTTTTAGGAGGTGTTGTTTTAAGCCTGGTAGCAGCCTTGATTGGAGTAATAGGTGCCAACACCAAACTTTCAACTGCAATGATAGGCAGATTTACTTTTGGTGATAAAGGATCATTTCTGGTGGCTCTGGTGCTGGCCATAACCAATTTTGGCTGGTTTGGTGTTCAGCTAGGCTTATTTGGGAGCACTGCCAAAACTGCCATGGAAATGGGTTTTGGTATTTCAGGCAACACCAACCTGCTGATCATAGTTGGAGGCATACTTATGGTTGCCACTGCTACCATTGGCTACAAGGCCCTGCAGAGGTTGAGTATTCTAGCTGTCCCTCTCCTGTCGATACTCATGATTGCATCGATTGTTCGGGTGCTGGGAGATTATTCATGGGCAGAACTCTGGAGACAGGCGCCTCCTGATGATGCTTTTGGGTTGGGAACAGGCATTTCATTGGCTATAAGTTCCTTTATTGTAGGCGCTGTTGTTGCTCCTGACGTAACCCGTTATGCCCGCTCTGCTGCTGATGCAGTAGGGGCTTCAATATTCGGCTTTGTGCTCTCGGTTCCTGCTGTTCTCTTCGTAGGAAGTCTCCTGGCCCAGGCTACCGGTACCCCTGATATAGTGGATATTATGATTGCTCTGGGTTGGGGATTATTTGCCTTTTTTGTTCTCATGCTGGCCCAGTGGACATCCAATGATAACAACCTTTATTGCGCTTCACTGGGATTATCTGTTATGTTTCGCCAGTGGAAAAAATGGCGGCTGGCAATAGTATCTGGTGCTGCTGGAATAATACTGGCAGTATGGGGTATATATGACCAGTTCATACCTTTTTTGAGTACCCTGGGGATTTTGGTACCTTCTCTGGGTGGAGTAATGGCTGCTGATTATTTCCTTTTTAATCGCTCCATATACGAATTGGGTGCCATGGAGAGAATCCCTGGTATCAGAGTTTTATCCTATATTTCCTGGGGGATTGGTACAGTATTTGCCTTCCTGACCAGCTTTACCGGTCTGGTCCTTACCACTGTTCCAGCTCTGGATGGTTTCTTAATTGCTGTCCTGGTACATGTTGTGCTCTACAAAATCTTTACCACCTATAGAAAGGAAGAGGGGCAGATTGATATTGCCCTTTGAGAAAATGGAAAGGAGATATCTACAATGTCTGAAGTCAGGATAGCCCTGGTCCAGTTTGCAAGCAAACCAATGGCAGTAGTTGAGAATACAGAGAAAGCCTTGAGTTTTATTGAAGAAGCTGCCAGACAGGGGAGCAGGCTTATAGTATTTCCGGAACTCTTCACCACAGGTTATGACATGGAGAAAATCGGTGACAAATATTTTGGATTGGGTGAGACTTTAGAAGGAAAAACAATATCTGCTTTTAGAAATGCAGCCTGTAAATTTAACATCAATATAATTGCCCCTATTTGTCTTGAGCAGGAAGTGCCCGGGGTAATATATAACAGTGCAGTTGTAATTAGCGAAACTGGAGAAGTTCTGGGCTATTATGACAAGACTCACCTGTGGGCAGGAGAGAGATTCTATTTCCGGGCTGGACAGAGCTATCCTGTTTTTGATTTGAGTTTTGGTCGGATAGGGGTAATGATATGTTATGATGGAGGCTTCCCGGAAGTTTCCCGGATTCTGGCCCTGCACGGTGCAGAATTAGTCCTCTGTCCTTCAGCTTTTCCTCTTCATGACAAAGACCTCTGGGATATCTATTTCCCTTCACGGGCACTGGAGAATGGTTTCTTTGTGGCTGGAATCAACCTGGTACACAAAGATGAGGGCCTGCATCTTTTTGGCAATAACAAATTAACAGCCCCACGAGGAGAATTGATGCTGGATGCACCTATGGATGAAGAAGGCATGCAAACTGTAGATTTAGATCTTGCTAGAGTTAGAAAACAAAGAGCAGAGGTTCCTTTTCTTAAAGATCGCAGGCCCCATTCCTATGATGATATTTTCCTGCTGGATTAATTGCTGTAAGGGAGGTTGATTGATGCTTGTAAAGCAGCTAATGGAAGCATTTGAACTCCTGGATTCTCCCAAAGCTAGGGGAGCAGAGATAGTGAGGAGATTAAGGGATAAGGGAGCAGAAGACCTGGTACTGGAAGAAGTAACCGGCGAAAAGGGGAGCACTGATTTTATCAAGGTTAGAATCAGGGGAGAAAGAAGTAAAGAAGAAGGAGGAGAAGTTCCCACCCTGGGTATCATTGGGCGACTGGGGGGTGTTGGAGCCCGGCCGGAAAAAGTAGGGTTTGTTTCTGGTGGAGATGGAGCAGTTGTAGCTCTGACAATTGCTTTTAAACTTCTGGAAAGCAAAGAGAAAGGTGATTTATTGCCTGGGGATGTGATCATATCAACCCACGTATGTCCCCATGCCCCAACAAAACCTCATGATCCGGTACCTTTCATGGATTCTCCAGTAGACATTGAAACTATGAATCGCTATGAGCTTGATCAGAACATGAATGCTGTCCTTTCCATAGACACGACTAAAGGAAACAATATTATCAATGAGCGAGGATTTGCCATAACCCCAACTGTAAAAGAAGGGTATATACTTAAGACATCTGAGGATCTTTTGCGGATAATGTCTGTAGTCACAGGTAAACCTCCCAGAGTGATGCCCATCACTACCCAGGACATAACCCCTTACAGCAATGACCTCTTTCACATTAACAGCATCATGCAGCCAGCAACAGCCACTTCATCGCCGGTTGTTGGAGTTGGGATTACTGCAGAAGTTCCTGTCCCTGGTTGTGCCAGTGGTGCCAGCCATTTTGTTGACCTGGAGGTGACAGCAAGGTTCTGCATAGAAGTGGCAAAGGAATTTTGTGCAGGCCAGTGCGTTTTTTATGATGAGAAGGAGTTTGGGAAACTGGTTGAGCTGTACGGTTCCATGAAACATCTACAGGGGTAGACAACCTTACTGGCAAAAATTTATTACCGGCCCTGCAGCTTATTAATCCCTGCTGCAGGGTTTTCTGTATTGCTCGGGGAGGCAACCTGCTGTGGGAAGAACTGGTAGATAAACAGAGGAATCAAATGGGATGTTTTAGTTAAGCCCGCTAAAGATTCATAGAAAATAGAGCACATGGTCCGTGCTGGTGGTTGACCATGTTTTTTTATACGGTTATAATAGGAAGGGTGAAAGCTAAGGAGGTATATCATGTCATTTTTGCAGGATGTGCAGGAGAG
>PUNT01000249.1 GCA_003551905.1 Halanaerobiales bacterium | reverse complement strand
GGCTGAAACCCCGTTTGTTTACTGGTACGCCCGGGAGGATTTGAACCCCCGACCTTCTGATCCGTAGTCAGACGCTCTATCCAGCTGAGCTACGGGCGCATATTTCGTCTATATGATACCACATGGCTTTTGTAAATGCAAGTTCAGAAAACACACCTAGGAGCATATATTGTTCTCTTGACATATGTATACACCTGGTATATACTGCAGATGAGGTGATTAAAATGCTCACAACTATCCAAAAATGGGGCAACAGCAAGGCTATAAGACTGCCTAAAAAAATTCTTGAGCTAGTAAACCTTGGTGAAAATGATAAAGTAGAACTGAGAATTTCGGATGGTAACATAGTTATTGTCCCTTTAAAAAAACATAGGCCTCTGGCAGACAGAATTGCAGAATATAATGGAGAGTACAATTGTCAAGAGTGGAAAACAGGAAAACCAACAGGTAACGAGGTATTGTGATGACCTATATTCCAGCCCAGGGCGATATAATTATACTTGGTTTTGATCCTCAGGCAGGACATGAACAAAAATGTCAAAGACCTGGTGTTGTTGTCAGCAATAATTCTTTCAACAAATTCACTAAACTGGCCATGGTTTGCCCAATAACCAATACCCATAGGGGTTTTCCACTGCATGTTCCTCTTGATACAAGAACAAAAACAACTGGATCCATTATGTGTGAACAGGTTAAATCTCTTGATATAGTGGCTAGAAACGCCTCTTTTTTGGAAAAAACTCCTTCAGATATTGTGGAAGAAGTTGTTGATATTATCTTTGGTTCTGTGGAAATATTATCATAATATTATCAAAAAAGAAGGTCATATGGAGAAGCCGGGGTCTTATCCCCGGTTTTTTTATAGGATTTTATCTCTGTCTGCAGGAAATTATAAATAATCTGCTTGGGGATACTCCTCCCTGAAGATTTCTCCAGAACCCAACTTAAAAAGACAGGGCCCGGACAAAAACTTCCTGAAAATCAGGCTTACGGGCCAGTTCCAGGTATTGAGTTTTTTCCTGGAATTTCTGGACTTCTTTCTTCAGCTCCTTATTGAGAAGAAACATGCAGGCCCCGGTTCCAGCAGCATTGCCAATTGGCACTATTTTATTCTTCAAAGAATCAGGTAACAGACCAATATAGCAGGCCTGCTGAGGATCCATATAATTTCCAAATCCTCCGGCAATAAAGACCTTGCTGATATTATCAGCTTCTACTTCCATTTCCTGCAAAAGCATTTCTATTCCAGAAGCAATTGCTCCTTTTGCCAGCTGTACCTGGCGAATATCTTTCTGAGTCAGTAGTATCTCCTTACCATGTCCTGTATCCTCTGCCCTCACCACCAGGAAAGCTGGCTTACCATCCCTGTCTACCAGGCGTTTTCCCATTGTCTGGGATAATTTTTCCCGGGCAGCAAGCCTTCCTTCCTTGTTTATAAAACCAGTCCGGCGGAGCTCTGCCACCAGATCTAGAAGGCCAGAACCACATATACCTTGAGGCTTCTTATCCTTTATGGTTCTGATTTCCATCCCCTCATCCTGAAGGCGAAAACCGGAAATGGCTCCTGGCAATCCAGCCATACCAGAAGATATGGTTGCACCTTCAAAAGCAGGGCCTGCTGCAGTAGAACAGGCCAGAATATTCTTTCCCCGACCCAGGACCACCTCACCATTGGTACCAATATCCACTAAAAGATGAAAATCTTCATCTGAACCAAAATCACAGGCCAGCATATCAGCAATAACGTCTGCCCCAACATAAGCGGAAACACAGGGCAAGAGATGAGCAAGTCCTCTCTCAGGCAGTTCCAATCCTATCCCTTGTGGAGTAAAAGAAAGAGGCCCAGTAAAAACCGGGGTGTAGGGTGCCCGGGCCAGGGAAATAGTTGGAAAACCCAATAACATATGCAGCATTACCGTGTTCCCCACTACAACTGTCTTAAGAATATCCTGTATCCTTATGTTATTCTCATATAAAAGTTTTGCAATCTCTTCATTCAACCCCGCTAGTAATGTTTTGTGCAGCAAATCGGTACCATCTTTATTCTCCAGGGTATAGTTGATACGGGATATGACATCTCCTCCAAACTTCTTCTGAGGATTATAGAAACTGGCGCAATCAACCTCCTGGCCGGTTATCAGGTCCATAAGATAGATGACCACAGTAGTGGTACCGACATCAATTGCCAGCCCATATAGGCTCTGGGAACTGTCTCCCTCCTCTATCCCAATGACAAAATTATCCTCTAAAGTTGCAGTCAATGCTTCTTTTTTATTGGACCGCTCCAGTTCCTGAAGTGCTTTCAAGGTAATATTATTTGCATCCACCATACCATATATGAGAGAAACAGGATCTTTACCTTCCCGGGAAATAAGACTCCCTGCTTCTAAAAGGTACTTCCTGTATTCACTGTCAAGGTTCATGGAAAGAGCGGTGCCAGTAGTTAGAATTTCCAGGTCTTCCTCTTCAGGCAAAAACACCTCCATGTCCTCTTCACACCTAACAGCGCAGGCTTTTTGTGTTTTTATTTGTCCCTTTCTTTTGATATCCACAACACACTTACCACAAACTCCCCGGCCCCCACAGTACGAGGGCAGGGTAAAACCCCCCCGGTTCAAAACTCGGAGGAGGTTTTCACCCAGAGAAAAATCCAGGCTCTTTCTCCTGTGGCCCTGGATTACCTTAATTTCTTTAATCAGACCAGTAACCCCCTTTTATTCCATACCTTCTATGTACCGGGACAGATCCTTCTCTATTCCCCTGTCCAGTTCAGGCCCTTCATACTCTGCCAGGACTTTTTTATAATACCTGCTGGCTCGGTCCATTATATCTTCTATTTCCTGGTCATCACCAAGATATCTTTCCCGGGGACTAATTATTGGTATTCTGAGTTCTTTCATATGCCGGTAGGTATGATCCTGAGAAATGTACTGGCCACCGCTGCCAACGTCCATTATAACGTCCTTGCCCAGGTTCTCATCATCCATCTTTATGCCACTAAAACAATCTTTAATCATGCCACACATCTCATCATCCATGACGAATTTCTCAAAGGACATGGTCATGTAATTCTCCAGCAAACCTGCTGAGTGCAGTATAAAGTGAAAACCACTGTTCACAGTGGAGTAAAGAACCATCATGGCCTCATAGCCACTCTGGGCATTGGGCAGGAGTGCATCTGTAAGAGCTCCTCCTCCCCGGGACGGTATACCATAAAAGCGGGCCATTTGGGCATTGCCAGCAAACATTTTAACCGTTTCTGGACTGCCAATGGCCAGATTGCCTGTTTTCAAGTCCACAACACTGGAAGCAGAACCATATATGACGGGAGTACCTGGATTGATAAGCTGGCTCAGGGTAATCCCAGCCACTATTTCCACATTTTGCTGCACCAGGGCTGCTGCCAGGGTTGCTGGGGCTGTGGTGCCGGTCATGCTCAGTGAAGAAATAATGGTGGGCTGGTTGGAGGCAGCATATACCATAAGAGCTTCCAGCATGCGGCCATCAAACTGCAATGGACTGTTGGTATTGATGAGGGAAATCAGCACCGGATTGTTGTAAACAAATTCATTACTGCCAAAGAGAATTGCTGCCATCTCCAGGCATTCCCTGGCTTTTAAACTGCCTAACGCACTGCCCATAAGGCATTTATCCGTATTCTGCACCGAAGCTAAAAACATTTTACCATGCCGGACTCTATCCGGGATGTCTCCAGGTTCCACCAGAACTCCACCAACCACATCCATGTTGGTACTGTGACCAGCCAGGCGAGTGAAATTAATATAATCCTCATAGGTGGAACTACGCCTCTTGCCCTGGGTAAAATCCATCACAAATGGAGCACCATAACCTGGTGCCAGAACAGTATTTCTACCACCAATCATAACACTGTTCTCTGGATTTCTGGCATGCAGCTTAAATTCAGCCGGTGCTAGAGCCAGCTGTTCCTCTACCAGCTTGGGAGGAAAATATACTCTTTTCCCATCCACTTTAAAGCCTCTTTCGCCCAAAATAGTCCGGGCTTCTCCATGATGAAATTCTACACCTTGCTTCTCCAGTATTTCCAGGGATATCTGGTGAATTTTCCCAACATCCTCCTGCCCCAACACTTCAAATTCTTTTATCTTGCGTTCAATCATTCCCAGGCCTCCCTGTATTTTTTTCTAATCATCACCACAAAGCCTGCTTAATACTCTGCCGGCATCTCCTCCAGCTGAGCCATATTAAAAACAGGCCCATCCTTACAAACATAGCGGTGCCCAATGTTACAACGCCCGCATTTGCCAAGACCGCAGGACATCTTCATTTCCAGTGTGGTAATTATATTCTCATCCTTAATCTTTAAGTTTTTGAGTTCCATGGTTACAAATTTTATCATTACCGGTGGCCCGCAGGTGAAAACTATGGTATCAGGATTCCAGTCCAGCTCAGCTTTTAGAAGCTCATGGGGAAAACCTACACAGTGATTCCAGCCCACACAAGGCTCATCGATGGTATATTTGACCACAGTGTTGGGAGATTTTTCCCAGGCCTCAAAATCATACTTGTAGAGCATATCCTCCGGGGAACGAAAAGCCAACAACATCTGCACCTGGCCAAAATCAGCCCGGAACCTCTCATCCATAATATAATCAATGAGGGAACGCAAAGGAGCCAGACCGATACCTCCTGCCACAAAAACGATATTCCGTCCTTTAATCTCTTGCAGGGGAAAGGAATTGCCAAAAGGTCCCCGTAACCCCACTTTGTCTCCTTCCTTCATGTTATGCAGGGCTTCTGTCACCAGGCCGGTTTCCTTTATGGATACTTCAAAATAATCTTTCCGGGCTGGTGAAGAAGCCAGACCAAAGGGGGCTTCTCCAATACCATAAGCAGTAATTTCCATGAACTGGCCAGGTTT
>PUNT01000172.1 GCA_003551905.1 Halanaerobiales bacterium | reverse complement strand
ATAACATCCCTGCCCTTCTGATTTATTATGGTATCCAGGGCAATAGCTGTCTTGCCGGTTTGCCGGTCACCTAAGATCAGCTGCCGCTGACCCCGGCCAATGGGTATCAAAGCGTCAATAGCCTTCAATCCAGTCTGCAAGGGTACGGTAACCGGGCTGCGCTGCACGATGGGCGGGGCCGGCCGTTCCACAGGTCTTCTTTCCCCGGTAAAGAGGGGACCCTGACCATCCAGCACCTTGCCCAGGGGATTGATTGCCCGGCCCAAAAGGGCCTCACCGACCGGCGCATCCAGCACCCGACCGGTGCGCCGAACCTCGGTACCAGTATCTATACCTTCTCCCCGCTCCAGGAGAATGACACCGGTATGGCGGCGCTCTAAGTCAAAGGCCACACCCTGCTGGCCTGTGGCAAAGCGTAAAAGTTCTTCAGATCGGACATTGGGGAGTCCTTCCACCCGGACAACTCCCTGGCCCACAAAACGCACTGTGCCTGTTTCCTGCACCAGAAGATCTTTGCGCTCTTCTGCCCCAATCCGGCTCAGGGCTCTGAGAGTTTGATTTAAAGTATTTTCCAGTTTGCCCGCCCTATCCTTCATCATCAACCTCCTTCAGGAGTCGAGCTTCCTCTTCCTGGGTCAGAAGATGGGAAAGCTCTTCCACCAGAGACTGCAGGTACTCATCAATATTCCAGGAAACCTTATGACCCCCAGCCCGGAGCTCAATACCACAGATGATGCCACTGTGGGTCTGAAATTCTATGGCAATCTCAGAGCCCAAAAATCCCTGTACTGCCTCCTTCAGTCGCTTTTGCAATCCTTCATCCAGTTCACCAGAACTGCGAATCAATATTTTTTGGGGATCATCCGGGCCCAGAGAAGATATCAATTCTTTCCTTTCACCAGCTGACAGGTTCTCCAGTTTCTCCAGGAAAACCTTTACCATCTCTTCTTCCAGGCGCCGACCGGCCAGATCCTTCAATATTCCCTTGAGAATCCTGGTAATTTCCTCCCCTGCCCGGTACCGGAAATCCTGCAGAAATGAATCTCGCTCCCTCTCCAGGTCCTGACGCCACTGTTCCTGCAGGTCCATAACCTCCTGCCGGGCTTTTTCTTTCAGCTCAGAGTACCAGCTCTGGGCCTCCTTTTCTGCTTTTTGCAGAAACTGGCTCCGCTGTTTCTCCAGTTCTTCTTTCAGGCGAGAATACTCTTCCCTTTCCTGCCGGGCTTCTTCTTTTTTTCTGCTGGCCTCCTTAAGACCAGCTTTAATAGTTTCTTCCCGCTCATCCATAATTCTCACTATGGGACCATAAAGGAAACGGTGTAAAAGAAAAACCAGTATTAAAAAGTTAATTATCTGTGCCACCACTGTAAACCAGTTTATCAACATTTTAGACCTCCACCTAGCCGATAATATAATCCCAGAAAGGATTGATAAAGATTAGAATCATGGCCACCACGAAACAGTAAATAGCAGTGGACTCAATCATGGCCAGGCTGATAAAAAGAGTCCGGGTGATAGCATTAGCTTCATCAGGCTGCTGGGCCATGGCACTCAAGGCCTGGGCAGCTGCTCTTCCCTGCCCTAGAGCCGGCCCTATAGAACCCAGGGCAATTGTCAGCCCGGCTATTATTATGGAAACCATGCCAATAACTCCTACATTGTCCAAAATTCCCACCCCTCTCGCAAATTATTGATCATTTTTATCTTCATGCTTCTTTTGCTCCCGCATGCCAGAAGCGATATAGACCATGGCCAGTATGGCGAATATATAAGCCTGAATCATGCCGGTTAAAAGGCCCAGGGCCTGCATAATAACCGGGAAAAATATTGGTATGAGCCCGATGAGTATGGCCACAATCAATGTGCCACTCATAACATTGCCAAAAAGACGGATGGCCAGGGCCAGTGTCCGGGATACTTCTCCCA
Organism: Halanaerobiales bacterium; assembly: GCA_003551905.1. Lineage (GTDB taxonomy): Bacteria > Bacillota > Halanaerobiia > B1SED10-174 > B1SED10-174 > B1SED10-174. The sequence goes on along the minus strand of PUNT01000172.1, from coordinate 2,974 downwards.
CCACATTGAAAGGCAGCATAAACGGTGTAGGCCGCAGGTACTGGCGTAAATAATTGCCAATTCCTTTATCCCTGATACCGTAAAGGGGAACAGCTATAAAAACGCACAGGGCCAGGGCTACCGTGGTGGATAAAGAACCGGTGGGCGGGTGAAAACCGGGCACCACCATGAGCAGGTTGGAAATGGCTATGAAGAGGAAGAGGGTGCCGATAAAAGGCAGGTAGGGTGTTGCTTCCTGATGGCTTATCTCCCTTATCTGATTGCGGATTGTATCCACCACCGCCTCCAGTGCCACCTGCCAGCGGGAGGGTTCCTGGTCCCGGGAAATCCGGCGGGTTACCAGATGGGAACCCAAAACCATGATGACCATCACCACCCAGGTATAGATAATTGTGGCATTGAGGGCCACCGGACCTTGCTGCCAGTAAATTATTTCATCAGGGGTAATATGCAATATTAGCTCCTCCTCTCTACTCTCCAGAACTGCGATTAATTGGCCCCAGGCGGCGGATGAGAATGGTCCGGGCCAGGAGAAAACCCACCAGGCACAGGACAATGCGTTCCCAGCGGCCGCCAAAAACCAGGTAAAAACCACCCATGGTAACTGCCAGCCGGCCCAGAAAACTGCCTAAAACCAGAAGAATGGGATAGCGGGTCTCTTTTATCCTGTTCACTGTCAACCATAACGTACCGAAATAAAAAAATCCCAAGGCTGCTCCAGCAATAAAAACCAGGATCAGCAGCAAATAATCAATCACGGTCTGATTCCTCCAGTTCGTCTTCTTCATCTTCCTGCTTCAGCTGACCCTCACGATTCATCCAGTACCAGGCGCTGAAACAACCAAGACAAAGCCCTAAAAAGAAACAGGTCAGAGTCCAGGACACAGGGCCTTCCAGCCTGTTATCCAGCCAGATTCCCAGCAAAATTCCCAGCAGGGTAGGCAGGGCTACAGACCAGCCAACAACACCGAACATACCCAGGCCAAACCAGAGCTCTCGGGCTTCCTGACGGGCTCTTAGTTTCCGCTTTTCCTTCCTCTCAATCTTCCTGCTCAATTCTCTGTTCACATCTTCTTTTTTCATGTGCCCTGACTCCATTCATAGAAACGCCTGGCCAGATCAGCTTCCAGCTGGGCCAGGGCTGTCCTGGTTTTCCGCTCCCGCTCATCTAAAACCTGAAATTCCTCATCTATGGTTTTCTGCAAAACACCTAAACCCGGCCCCCTGACTGCCCGCCGGGTTGAAACCAGTACATCCTGCTCACACTTTATGAGAATTCCTTCATCTATGGCCAGGAACTCTTCTTCCCCGTCCGGGGTTAAAAAAGACAAAAGACCAGGCACCAGTGCTGCCACAAAATCAACATGTCGGGGCAGGAGAGTAAAGGAACCGTTTTGCGCTTCCGCAGTAATTTTCTCTACCTCCTGCTCAAGGAGTATCCGTTCCGGCAGAAGCAGTTTCAGCCGCATTCTTCTCCGCCTCCTCAATACCGCCAATCATGTAAAATGAACTTTCCGGATAGTCAGCAAATTCATCATTCAATATCCTTTCACAATCCTCCAGACCCTTTTCCAGACTCACCAGACGCCCCTCCTGACCGGTGAAGTGTTCGGTGGAAAAGAAGGGTTGAGTCAGAAATCTCTCCAAACGCCGGGCCCGGAAAACAGTCTGCCTGTCCTGGGTGGATAGCTCTTCCAAGCCCAGCATGGCTATAATATCCTTGAGTTCTTCATAGTTGGCCAGAGTCTTCCTGATTTCCCGGGCCACCCGGTAATGTTTTTTCCCCACTACATGGGGCACCAGCATCTTGGAATGGGATTGGAGAGGATCCACAGCAGGGTAAAGCCCCTGACTGGCCCGCTGCCGGGAGAGGACGATATAGGAGGAGAGATGGCCGAAAATGTGCACTGCGGCAGGGTCGGTGAAATCATCAGCCGGCACGTACACAGCCTGCACCGACGTTATGGAACCGGTCCGGGTATTGGCGATGCGCTCCTGCAGCTCTGCCAGCTCGCTGGCCATGGTAGATTGATAACCCATCCGGGAGGGCAGTAACCCCATGAGTCCTGATACCTCAGATCCAGCCTGAATAAAGCGAAAAATATTATCCATGAGCAAAAGCACATCCTGCCGAGCTTCATCCCGGAAATATTCAGCCATGGTCAGAGCTGTATGGCCAACCCGAAAACGGGCTCCTGGAGGTTCATTCATCTGACCAAAGACCAGTATAGTGTTATCCAGAACACCACTCTCATCCATCTCCCGCCAGACCTCCTCTGCCTCCCGGCTCCTCTCGCCAATTCCACAGAAGAGATTCATCCCCTCATGCTGGCCTACCATATTGTGAATCATTTCCATGAGGAGGACTGTTTTCCCCACGCCGGCACCACCAAAGAGCCCTGCTTTACCTCCCCTTTCCAGAGGTGAGAGGATATCCAGAGCTTTTATGCCCGTGTGGAGAATGCTGGTCTGGGTTGACTGTCGTTGCAGTTCTGGTGGGCGCTGATGTATAGAACGTTGCCGATCAGTTATCACAGGCTCACCCCCATCCAGAGGCTGGCCAAAAACATTGAAGATACGTCCTAAGAGTTCCTTGCCTACAGGAACAGTTATGGGCCGGCCAGTATCAGCTATATCAACGCCCCGGGCAAGGCCACTGGTTGCGGTGAGAGCAATACCCCGAACCAGATGGGGCTCCAGGTGGGTGGTAACTTCAAAGGCAATATTCCCGTTATCCCCGGCCAGGAGCAGATTATTTATGGACGGAATCCGGTGGGGAAAATAGGCATCCACAACATTGCCCCTGATTGCCACCACCTTCCCCCGGTTTTTATACTCTAAATAATTTTCTTTCTTCATCTTGTTTTAGGCGAGGATACTCCCGCTTCTAAGCGATAGCGTAAGCGGGAGAGGAATCGCCTTTCCTCCTTTCTATAAGCAAAGTATTAGCTTGCTCTAAGAGTTTTAACTTCTT
>PUNT01000036.1 GCA_003551905.1 Halanaerobiales bacterium | reverse complement strand
TTAACCATAACATGGGAAACATTCTCTGCCTTGCGGAATAAAACCAGCTGATCAAAAATATTGTTTTCATTTACCGGCGTAGGAAGATCAGTGTCAATAGCTATTAAATCAGCTGGTTTACCAGCTCTGATCTCTCCAGTTTCATAACCCAGGGCTTGAGCCCCTTTCCGGGTAGCCATGTCATAAACCAGGTCAGCTGGCATTATGCCCGGGTCTTCCTTGGCTGCCTTGTGTAGTAAAAAAGCACCTCGCATAACAGCAAAGAAGTCGTTGATATAACCATCACTACCCAGTCCCATGTCAATACCAGCTGCTAAAATCTCCGGGACTGGCGCAATACCACCGCCAACTTCACAGTTGCTCAATGGCATGTGCACCAGCCTGCAATTATGCTGGGCCAGCTTTGCAATTTCTGCTTTTTCCAGCTTTACGCCTTGAGAAGCCAGGATATTAGGCCCCAGCACTCCCAAACTCTCATAGAGATCCACCGGCCCCATACCATGCTGCTCATGACATTTAGCAGGTTCATATTTACTTTCCGATAGATGCATGTGGAAAAGGCAGTTATTCTCCCGGGCCATATTACCCGCCTTTTTTATAAAGTCCGGCGAACAGGTAAAGGTGGTGTGAATGGAAATGAGACCGGAGAGGAGGGGAAACTCCTTTCGGGCCAGCTGAACAAAATTTTCATTCTCTTTAAGACCCAACAAACCATTCTCCTTATCCACCCTCTCGCAAGCCTCAAAGGAGAGTATTCCCCGCAAACCAGCTTTATCCATAACCTTAGCCATATCCTCTAGAGCACCGGGAATGGCATTGGGAGCTTCCAGTATATCACAAAAGGTGGTTACTCCGCTTCTGATCATTTCAACTGCTGCCTGCTTGCTGGTAGTGACAGCCAGTTCCCGGGTAATCCGGTTTTCCACCTGGGGCCACCAAAAATCCTCCAGGAAATTATCAAATCCAGTCAAAGATTCCTGCACTGTTATACCGTGGGATAAAACCCCGTAAATGTGATAGTGGCCATTGATAAAACCAGGGGCTAGTATTTTGTCCTTGGCCTGGATAATTTGTGCTTGGGGATAACGGGCTTTTAAATCATCATTCCTGCCTACTTCCTGCACCTCAGTTCCGGAGATTAAAACTCCCCAGTCCTTTTTCACCTCTGCCGGCGACATGATAAGGTAATTTCCAAGGATCAAGGTTTCCGAACTCATTTTTCTACCTCCTTACCGGAACCTCATTATTCTAGGTAAGGCCCCAGATCTATATCCTCATAGACAACTTTCTTGTATTCTTCTCTGGTCTTTTCATCCCGGGTGGCATCAATAATCATCTTGGTCTGCACTCCCCGCTCATCAGAAGCTGGATCCATCTCATGGCCCTGAGCCATTGGAATAAAGGTAATATCCTTCTCGGGGATAACCCGGGTGGAAAGGGCCCACATGAGATCAGCAGGATCATAGATATTAACATCCTCATCTACCACCATGACATTCTTTATATTCACATGGGAAGTGAATGCTGCCAGGGCCACATTCCGGGATTCGCCTGGATTGGTCTTCTTTATGGAAACCACAGCCATGAAACCTCCACTGTAAGGGGTAATATGCACATTCTGGACATTCTTGGAAACATAGGTGGTGTACTTTTTCAGCAGGGGTTCCCGGGGCAGCACATTGCCCAGGTTTATATGTTCATAGGAAGCACCAGCAATGGTTTGAAATATTGGATTTTTACGATGAGAAATGCTCTTCACCAGGAACACAGGACTCTGCCAGGGAATTCCATAATGACCGGTAAACTCACCCAGGGGCCCCTCTTCTTCCCTTATCCCCGGGGGAATCTCACCTTCAATTATTATTTCTGCCAGAGCTGGCACCAGAAGATCGCTTGCTAGTGCAGGCACCAGGGGGATTGGCTGATCCCGAAGAGCCCCGGCTATTTCCACTTCATCACCATCATAACGACAACCAGCAGCAATCATTATTGCCGGGTCCAGACCTATTGCCAGAGCTACGGGCAGAGGTTTACTGGCTTTTTCTGCTTTATCCAGAAAAGTCTTGACATGACGCCATTCATTTATGGTAATTCCTGTTTTATTCTTACCTTTGATCTGCATTCTTTGATAGGAGAGATTCTGACGACCGGATTCCGGGTCTTTAGCTATGGTAACCCCGCCGGTGAAGAAAGCCCCAGCATCACCCGGAGCATGGATGGGAACCGGCAGCTGCCCCAGATCAACTTCATCACCTTTAACAACAACTTCCTGACAGGGAGCAGTTCCCTCCCTGATTTCCGGTTTAACCGGATTTTCCAGGGCATAACCCATCCGGTCCGGAATTTCACCAGGCTCACACTGAAGGGCTGTAGCTATACGCATGGGAGATCCTAAAACTCCTCCAACCAGGGGCAGGGAATGACCTCTTACATTCTGGAAAAATGGCGCTCCCATCCCCTTCCTTTCAATAGCAATGAGAATTCTGCCAATTTCCTGGTCCAGGCTAACTTCCCTGGTTATTTTCAATAGTTGATTTTTCTCTTCCAGAGCCTGCAAAAAGGATCTTAAATCATTGATTGCCATTACCATACTCCTTCCTCATCTGGCAGTACCCTGCCGGGTTAGATTATAACCTAAAAATACTCTTTCCAGATTACAGGGCAAATTCCTGATCCGCCTGCCGGTAGCCTGAGCTATGGCATTGGCTACAGAAGCAGCAGCCATTTCCGTCCCCGGCTCACCTACACTCTTCCCCCCAAAGGGACCATAGGTATCTCCTGTTTCTACAATTAAAACATCAATATCAGGAATATCCATGGCTGTGGGTATCAGGTATTCATCAAAGTTTTTGCTTTTCACAAAACCATTAGCCTGCTCAATGTCTTCCAGTACAGCCATACCCTGACCCATAACATAACCACCATAGACCTGACCCTTGATAGCTGCAGGGTTTATTGCTGTTCCAACATCATGGGTGCTGAGAGCTCTATTCACTTTAACCAGGCCGGTTTCTGTATCTACCTCCACCTCGGTAATTACCATCCCCCAGGAATAGGTTGGATATGATTTTCCCTGACCGGTTTCATAATCGAATTCAGGAACACCGGTGCTAAACCAGCTCAAAGCCGCTAGCATTTGACCTGTAGCATAAGCTCTGGATACCACATCCATGTAGGAGACTCTCTTCTCTGGATTATCAGGAGAGAAAATCTCCTCATTTTCTATTGTTAATTTTTCAGGATCCAACTGTAAAATCTCACCAGCTACAACCAGTATTTTTTTCTTTACCTCAAGAGCAGCTTTTTCCATGGCCCTGCCACCTATCATAACTCCTCTAGAGGCTACAGTAGGTCCTCCGTCTGGGATAATGCTGGTATCTGTTGTGGGATAAACAATTCTATCCAGAGATACTCCCAGCACCTCTGCCACAATCTGACTGAAAGCTACTTTCAAACCCTGTCCATTATCAGTTAGCCCACTTACAATAGTAATACTCCCATCAGACTGCACGGTAACAATGGCACCGGTAGCATCAGCGCCTGCTTCTGCTCCCAGGCCAGCCCCTCTGAATCCGCAGGCTATACCAATTCCTTTTTTAACTGAACCTTCCTGGGGCTGTGCAGGTTTAGAGTATTTAAATTTCCTGGCTGTATTATCTATAATATCCGGCAGGGGAGCAGGCAAGCCCCCTTCCCCTAGAAGCTGTCCATCCGGCAGAGTGTGACCGGGGCTTAAAGCATTTTTTCGTCGTAATTCCAGTGGATCCATATCCAATTCCTGGGCTATCTCGTCCATTAAAGATTCCTGGGCAAATATACACTGGGGAGAAGAAAAGCCGCGCATTGCCCCACCATAAATGGTATTGGTATAAACGCCAAATACTCTGGTTTCAATATTGGGAATATTGTAGGGACCTGTGGCATGGATAGAAGCTCGCCAATTGGTGAACTGAGCTTTATTGTTGTAAGCTCCTCCCTGGGCTATGAGTTCACTTTTCATGGCCAGTATAGAGCCATCCTTTTTAACTCCCACCTTGAAGTTAAATCTATAAGGATGGCGTTTCGGGCCCTCTACCATGGATTCTTCCCTGCTAAGGGATAATTTTACCGGCCTATGAGTTTTAATGGAAGCAATAGCAGCCCTACAGGCATTGAGTATGGCACATTCATCCTTGCCACCAAATGTTCCGCCTACAGCATTTTGCACGATTTTAACCTGACCAACGCTCCAGCCCAGGGCAGCAGCAACAGCAGCTCTGGCGGAAAAAGGATTTTGAATTGAGCCATAGATGGTCATGAATTCCTGATTGAAATCGGGAACGGCAATGACAACTTCCGGTTCTATATAGGCATGAGCTACAAACTGGGTTTCATATGTTCTTTCAACGATAAAATCCGCTTCGGCAAATCCCCTCTCCAGGTCACCTTTTTTCAGCTGATAACGGCTTTTGCTTATTATGTTATCTTCTTTATCCTCATGCACCAGAGAAGCCCCGGATTTTAGTGCATCATCAATGGAGAGAACAGGTGGGAGAGGCTCATAATCAACCACAACCGCATCACGGCCTTTTCTGGCTGCAGTTTCAGATTTTGCAACCACCAGAGCTACCCCATCCCCTACATATTTCACTTTTTCACCGGCCAGAACCAGAAAACCACGCATTACACCATTGCTACCTGGAACATCATCAGGGGTAATGACAGCCAGAACTTCAGGAATATCCATTGCTTTACTCATATCAACCTTCTTGATCCGGGCATGGGGATGCTGGCTATAGACAGTACTTGCGAATAACATTCCGTGAAAAGATAGATCATCAGCAAAGCGAGCTCGCCCGGTAACTTTACTCAAAGCATCTTTTCTCGGTATATCTTTGCGGATATATTTAAAAATTATTATCTCCCCCTTCCTGTCCTAAGGGCAGATCCT
>PUNT01000004.1 GCA_003551905.1 Halanaerobiales bacterium | reverse complement strand
GTTACAGCTGCCAATGCGGTTGTAGTTGGCTTTCTTGTGTTCTTTAACCGGCTGGATGAATTTACACTGGATTTTCTGGGTTGGATAAGGGAGCACCCTGGTTATTTCAGCTTCCTGGTTATTGGTTTTGTGCTGGCAGTAATCTTTTTCCTGAAAGTATGGCGTAAGGATATAGTCAATTTAAAAGGTGGTATGCCCAGCGGTCATGCTGCTGTTGCATTTTCTCTGGCTACACTTAGTTTATTTTTCAGTGATAAACCCATTATAATTTTTTCATCCTACCTTATGGCAATTTTGGTGGCCCAGAGTCGGGTAGAGGGGAATATCCACTCCTTACCGGAGGTTTTTTTGGGAGGGCTTTTGGGCTTTTTGATCACCTTTGGGTTTTTTCAGTTTTTTTTAGGATGAGGAGGAGAAAATGAAGATCAGAAAGTATTTCATTACCGGTATTCTGGTTTTGCTGCCCGTAGTGGCAACTGTTTATATTCTTTTTATAATTTTTAATGCCATTGATAGTATAATAAGGCCATTGATAAAGTTAGTATTTGGGGGACCGGTTTTTGGGCTGGGATTTGTTCTGACCATTTTAGTTATAGTTGGAGTGGGTGCTTTTGCTACCAATGTTCTGGGAAGCAGAATAATAAAGTTTGCTGAAAAAGTTTTTATGAGAATTCCCATAATCCGACCTGTTTACATGACAGTAAAACAATTTTTAGATGCACTAACACTCAATAATAAGACGGCATTTAAAGAGGTTGTCCTGCTTGAATATCCCCGGCGGGGAATTTTCCAGGTTGGTTTTCTTACCTTCAGAGGCGAGGGTGTTGTGGAGAGCAAGACCGGGGAAAAGATGCTCACTGTTTTTGTTCCTACCACACCCAATCCTACTTCAGGGGTTTTAGTGTTCGTCCCGGAAACGGATATTCACTATCTTGATGTTAGCATTGAGGAAGGTTTGAAAATGATACTTTCGGCAGGAGTTTACACACCTATAAGCCGGGCTGGAGGCTGAGGTAATTGAAAGGTTTTCGATTGGAAAAGTTATTGTGGATATTGATGCTTGGGCTTTTAATACTTAATACAGGGCTCCTGGCATGGAATCTTGAGTTCTTCCATCTGCCAGGTGAAAAAACTCCTCTGGATTCTGCCCGGCAGGAAACGTTTTTGCTTATTGATTACCTGGAAAATATAACTGAAAGCCTGGGCCTGGCTGAAAGGGAAGCAGTTAGTATATTGCTGGGAGATTTCCATTCAGCAGTTTACAGGGCAAAGACAGTAGAAGAACTAGATGAACTGGCTTTGAGATATGGCAGCAAACTGCAGAGCTGTTTGCTGGATGAAAAACGAAAAGTTCAGAAGGAAGCTGTATATAATATAATTGCAGAATACCAGGGAGAAATATCTCCAGGGAATTTTCTTCTCACAGTTGATGAGAAGGGAGAAACGTATGTCCAGGATGAGAATGGTACCCTGCCAGATAAAGTCAGGTTGAGCCTGGAAGAACATCCCCAGCTGGAGGTTCTTCTCCAGCCCCTGGATGTGCAGATAAAAAATGGGCAGGCACAGATTATTACCACCCAATCATTTGTGGATCGTTTGCAGGTATACCAAGACCGAGTAGAAGTTCTGGAAAAAGAGTTTGCTGAGCTTCAGAGTCAGGCAGGTTTTGCAAGAATGACTGGCGAAGGTATTATAATTAAAGTATATGATGTGCATGGGGGTCACAGAAATGAACAAATTGTTCACGATTCGGATATCCGGCGTATTGTTAATGAATTATTTGCTGCTGAGGCCAGGGGGATCCAAGTAGGTGGTCAGAGGCTGACAGCTGTTTCTTCTATTCGTTGTGCTGGCCCCACTATTCTGGTTAACCAGAAACCCATAGCAGTGGATCCGGTAATAATCAAGGCTGTAGGGCCTCCTGATGTACTTGCCAGTGCTTTGAGGATTGTCATTAACGAACTTAAGGCCTTTGGCGTTACCATTGAAGTGGAGGAACTTGAGAGTATCACCCTGGAAAGCTTTAATTAGTAGGAAGTGATACTGATGCAAGGAATTCTGTCAAAAAGAAATTTTAATATTTTGCTGGCAGTTGTTCTAGTGATTTTATTTTCTGCCGGGGTTTTAGGTGGAGATATTTCACCTTTTTCGGGCCTGGCCTTGAAGGAAACTCGACCAAGGCCCATTATGGCAATTATCGATAATAATGTCGGGACCGAAATACAGGCTGGCCTGGACCGGGCTACCATAGTATATGAATATCCTGTGGAGGGCGGGATCACCCGGCTTTTGGCCCTATTCTATGATAAACTGCCATCCAGAATAGGTCCCATCAGGAGCGCTCGACCATATTTAATAAATAAAGCCAAGGAATATAATGCTCTACTTTTACATGCTGGCGCCAGTCCCCAGGGGTATGAAATCCTGGAAAATACAGACCTCTATAACCTGGATGAGTTTCACTATCCGGAAGCTTACTGGCGAGATGAAGAGGGAATTATTCCCCATAACCTTTATACCGGTTGGCCATACCTGGAGGAGTACATAGGAGAAATCTCCCGGGCAAATTATTCACAGCGTTATCCCTTCTTATCTACGAGCCTGGTAGATGATCCGGTTGATAGAGGGATGGAAGTGACAATAAAATTTTCCCGGGATTATGAAGTAAAATATGGCTATGAAAAGTGGGAAGGCTATTATCACCGGTACGTGAATGGCAAACCCCATATACTAGAGAACAGGAACAATGTAAAGGTTGATAACCTCATAATACAATTTGTGCAAACCGAAATAGCAGATGAAGAAGGTCGCATGCAGGTATTTCAAGAAGGCAGTGGCCCCATGCTGTTTTTCCGAGACGGCAGGGTTATTGAAGGTATATGGCTTAAAGTGGGGCCGGGTTGGACCAGTTACCTGGATAACAACGGCCGCCTTATAGGTTTTAATGCTGGAGTTACCTGGGTTGAGATGGTTCCTCTGGACCGGGAGGTGATATATTGAGGAAGAAGCGAGAAGAATTAATAGAAGCAGCCCTTAGAGCCAAAAAGATGGCTTATATGCCTTATTCGAATTTTCCAGTTGGGGCGGCAATTCTCGCTGCCAGTGGCAAAATATATACTGGTTGTAATGTTGAGAATGCCTCTTATGGTTTAACCATATGTGCAGAACGGGTAGCAGTATGTAAGGCTATTTCTGAAGGGGAGAAGAGTTTTCTTGCTCTGGCTGTGGCAGGGGATTTAAACCATCCTACCCCTCCCTGTGGAGCCTGTAGACAGTTTTTAATTGAATTTCAAGAAGACCTGGAAATACTGTTGATCACAGATGAGGAGATTGTAGAAAAATCTTTGCAAGAGCTTTTGCCCCATAATTTCAAGTTCTCCAAAGAAAGGCTGGAACGGTGATGGCAGAGTATCGGTCCGGCTTTTTTCCTGTTGTGGGGAGACCTAATGTGGGGAAATCCACATTGGTAAATGCCATCATCGGGCAGAAGGTGACTATTACTTCCGCCCGACCGCAAACAACCAGAAATCGGGTTCAGGGAGTCCTTACACTGGAGAATGCCCAGATTATATTTTTGGATACACCCGGAATTCTCAAACCCAAGGATAAGATGGGCCAGTACCTGGCCCGGGTAACCCTTAACACCCTAAAAGAAGTTGATGGAATTATATTCGTTGTGGATGGTCAGTTTAGCCCAGGCCCCGGTGACAGGTACATTGCCGGGAAAATGCAGGAAGTTACCACGCCGGTCATAATAGTCATCAACAAAGTTGATAAAATTGAAGAAGGAGCTTTGGAGAATCTGAAGATAGAATATTCCCAGCTTTTACCCCGGGCGCCAGTTGCTATGATTTCAGCCCTTCATGGGAGGAATCTCGGCGATTTTTTGCAACTGGTAAAGAAATATCTGCCGGTGGGCCCCCAGTATTTCCCTGCAGATATGGTTACAGATCAACCTGAACAATTTATTGTTGCTGAAATTATAAGGGAGAAGGCATTTAAAGAAATTAGGGATGAAGTGCCCTACTCTTTAGCTGTTGAGGTAGTAGATATGAGCCTTAAAGAAAATAAAGATATAGTGCACATATATGCCAATATATATACTGAAAGGGAGTCACAGAAAGGAATAATAGTAGGTAAAAAGGGGCAGATGTTAAAGCGGATAGGAACTGAAGCCCGGCAGGATATAGAGGTGCTTCTAGCTAGCAAGGTTTACCTGGAGCTCAGGGTCAAAGTCAGAAAAAACTGGCGAAGCAAAGAAGAGGAAATGAAGAGATTGGGATATCGCTAATAGGAGGTAGTATGCATGGAAAAGAAACAACTGGCCACCTTTATCGATCATACTCTGCTAAAACCCAATGCAGGCAGGGATGAAGTTGTTAGATTGTGCAGGGAAGCAAAAACTCATGGCTTTGCTGCAGCAGTGGTTCTCCCCTGTTATCTCAATGATGTTAAAAACTTATTGCAGGGCACCTCTGTGAAAGCAGTTACTGTCATTAATTTTCCATTGGGCAGCAGCTTTACCGCTGCCAGTATTCAGGAGACAAAAAAAGCTGTAGAGCTGGGAGCAGAAGAACTGGATATGGTTATCAATATCCCCGGGGTTATTGATGGCAGGTGGCAGGAAGTAGAAGAGGAGATACAGGCAGTGGTAAAGGCAGCTGGCACAGTTCCCCTCAAGGTTATCATAGAAACCTGCTATCTTGACAGGCAGATGAAAATAAAATGCTGTGAGGCAGTAGTCCGTGCAGGTGCTGCTTTTGTTAAGACATCCACTGGTTTTGGCCCGGCAGGAGCTACCGTGGAGGATGTCCGCCTCATAAAAGAGGTTGTAGGGGATAGGATAGGGATAAAAGCTTCAGCAGGCATCAAGGACAGAGAAAAGGCTTTAAGAATGATTGAAGCAGGAGCAAACAGGATTGGCACCAGTTCAGGTGTGCAGATAGTAGAGGGGGGTTGAGTCTTG
>PUNT01000136.1 GCA_003551905.1 Halanaerobiales bacterium | reverse complement strand
GTTTCGCTCAACAGCAACAAAATACTTTACCAGCCAGTAGAGGAGGATCAGGGTGCCGGAAAACATAATATCTGATCTTACAAGCCAGGTGCTTTCAATTAAATTGAGAATAAAAAGACTTAGAAAACTTCCTGTTAAAGCAAGCAAACCATAAACTCTTCCAGGCTTAAGAGCATTTATTATAACCACGGGAATATAGAGAAACATGAGCAGTCGCTTCTCCCCCAGGCTTAGCATGAGGATAACATGAATTAGAGGAAGGAATAAAACCAGGTCCACAATAACCATGGGGAAAAGATTCTCTTTCCTGTTAATCTTATTTTCATAAATAATGGTAGAAATTATTATCAAGCCATAAACTATGAGAGGGAGAATACGCATTCCCCAGGGTGAAATATAGTCCGGGAAATAGGCAATAAAAGTGGTAACTATGAGAAAGCCGGTAAATAGCTGGGCTGCTGGTATAATTTCAGCAAGCTGCAACCCTTCTTCCCAGGGAACTCTTCCAGCCATCTCTTGAGTCCTATCTTTGCCTTTTATGAATCTCTGGCCAATTATAGCTGCGAAAAATAAAAAAACAGCTGGTGGAGATGAATGCACAGCTGCCATAAATAAAGGTTCAGATGCAATCTCAAAATTCAACCAGCTGCTTATGGCACCAAAAAAACCCTCAAGCAAAACTATAACACAGGACCCCAGGAGAACTGCTCCGGCTGAAGTAGAAATATTGGTTCTTTTAAGGAAATAAAAAATGATAATCATTACCAGGAATATCAGCTGTACCTGAAAAACCATCTCCAGGGGTAAAAACCTTACAGGTGTCATGAAAATTGCAATAATTACAGCATACCTCAGGAGAACTTTTAGATCTATTTTCTCACGCAGTAAAAAAAGGCCAAATCCACAGACACCAAAAGCATCTATGATATGACGCAGGAACAAAGCTAATACTGCTAGGCCGGAAGTCCATAAATTATCCACTAGTCAGGTCCTTACCTATGTGGATGCTCCGGCCAGGTCATTGAATTTCTCCTTCACCGGAATCTTTGAAAACAATGTCATCATAATTATAGGTGAATTCAACTAACCTGGCTGCCATGTATATTGGAACATTGCATCTCAAAGCCAGGGCTATAGCATCACTGGGACGAGAATCTATGGTTAGCATTTCACCCTCGTGCAGAACATAGATTTCAGCAAAAAATGTGCCTTCACTGATATCGGTGATAACAATCTTTTCCACAGTCCCTTCCAGGGTTTGACAAACTGTCTTTAATAAATCGTGAGTTAAGGGACGCGGCACTTTCTCGTCCTGAAGAGGGATGGCTATGGCTTGGGCTTCCAGTGGTCCAACAACAATTGGTAAAACCTTCTTCTCTTCCATATCAGCAAGCAGAATAGAAAAACTCCCGTTCTGATTTAAAGCAACCGTCTTTACCTGCATTTCCATCACACTCATCACCCCCCAATCCTGGGATTGCCTCATAAAAACCTGCAAGATAGCAGGATATAAGAAACTGCAGTTTCCCGTCTAACTAATAAATTCAACGTACAAACCATTTTACCTGTTAGATTTATACCGATTTTATCATCTAAAAAAATGTTTTTACCATTCTATAGAGTTTTACATCCTCTTTGCAGTGGTTTTTTCCCACCACCCTGTAACCAGAATTTTCATAAAAAACAATAGCCCTCTTATTTTCCCCCTCAACCAGAAGGGAACAACCTTTTAGCCCTGAACCTTTGGCTTCCTTTTCCGCCCACTCTAAAAGCTTCCTTCCCAAACCCTGCCCCGAATATTCCGGGAACACTGCCAGACTTATAATACAGAATTCTTCTCTTTCCCCCTCTTTAACAAATGCCATGGGTATAGTCTTGAGAGAACCTAATAATCCCTGCACGCTGTATTCTCTAAGTATTAGTAAAAAGGTTCTAATGGACAAGGGAAGAAGCATGTGCCCCGGATAACCCAGAATCATACCTACTACCTGCCCCTTAAAATCAATGACTCCAACAAATTCATGGCTGAACCGGTTATTTTTGTGTCTGAATAGATACTCTAAAACCTGCTGTCCTCGCTCCCTAGAACCAAATATTAATTTTACAGTGTTTCCCATGGCCATAATAATTAGTTTGACACAACAGTGAATATCACCCAGAACTGCTCTTCGAATCAAGAAATACTCCCCCATGATTTACCACTCCCTGCAGTATATTAAAAAAGAGTTCTCTTGTGTGCCCGGCACAGCCATTTCTGTTGGGTTTTTTCTCAGAAACCGGGGGAGAAAAAAACGGCACCTCAAGCCCCGTCATTTGCGCTCTTCTCTGCATTTGTGTTTATTAATTTTACCGTACAATCCCCCCACACTCATACTCAGCAGAAAAAACTAGGTCACATTATCTGCTTTTTACCGGTATATAAAACTCCATTACAGATTCAGGATCATCAGGGCCCTGGAAACGCTCATCATAGCATTGAATATCAAAATTATACGGGTCTGTATATTGAGAGGATTTCAACCACTTGTCAATATTCTTATATGCCTGTCCGTACCCACCATCCCTAAAGCAATGTGTGAAAACAGCATATGTATGCCTGGGGATTGCTTTCATGAATAACTCAATTGCCAAATCCTTAATTTCCTCAACTTCAACTCCTATGAAACAATAATGCTTTGGAGGAGCAAGCTCATCCCAAACATGCATCTCATAATTTTTCCTTTCCACCTTTCTCTGAACATCTCCATATTTTGCAATAAATCTTTGCCATAGCTTGGAAATATCAATATCTTCCACAGAACTGCCAACAGCAACTACACCCACAAGAATCATACCTTCCTGTTCAACAATCTTAACTTGCATTGGCTCCCTCCCATGAAAGGATGATTTTTTTTCAGGTACTTAGATCAGGTTAAATCCGCTTATAATCCAATTTCTACAGTTTCTGACAGTTACAGCAGAAGTAAATGCTCCCTCCCATATATCTTGACCTTTCGATTCCCATCCCGCAACTGGGGCAGGGACTCTTGAAAGTATTTTTGCTCATAATGGTTTTATAGCCACCCGGTTTTCCCCAGAGATCCTTTTCTGTATCTCTTCCTCCATTCTCCACCATCTCTAAAAGGGTAGATCTTATGCTCTGAAAAATCTGTTCTTTTTCCTTTGCACTGAGACTCTCCACCTTTTTTCGTGGATGCAGACCAGTATTGAATAGAATATCTTGTAAAACACCATTGCCCAATCCGGGTATTCTCTGTTCTGTGGCCAGAAAGGCTTTTAAGCTCAAATTTTGAACTGCTGGCTGGGAAATAATCCGGGAAAAATAATTCTCATCAAACTGGCTGGAAGGGGGGGTTGGCTTTTCCTTTGCCATCTGGTAATAGATGCTATGGAACTGCCCTTCTGGAAAACACCACAACCCTCCATACATCTGCACTGAGCAGCTTAAAGCTGAGTTGTCTGCGAAAATTAGTAATAGTTGATGTTTAGCAGGTGAGTCTTTCTTATTTTCCAGGAATCTCATTTGCACGCCATCAGCAAACAAAAGAATCAAATCCTCTACAGATATTTCCACCTGACCACCATATGCTTTAGCTGATGTCACAATCTTGTTGGAAAGCATTCTTTTATAATTGTCCGGGTCCCCATAAAACCACGCGAATTTATGAGGTGTGTGGTTAGCTATAACTTCTTCTATCCTTTTACCTTTTATGGTTTCATTTAACTGATAGGCCAACACTTGCGCTTCCGGTATTTCCAGCAATAAACACACCCCCCCTTTATAATCATCAACCAGGGATTTCTTGTTTATGGCCACTCCGTAACTTCCTGCCAGCTCTTTCTAGGTCTGGGCTCTGGTTCTTCATCAGCATATCCCAGCGCCACAGCACCAACCATCTCATGCTCTATTCCTAACCACGATGAAATATCCTTTTCACCGTAAAATATGTCACAGATCCATAAGGTCCCCAAACCCATGCCGGTAGCTGCCAGGATCATAGTCTGAATGGCACCTCCAATGGACTGTATGTCAACTGACCAGGTATAGCGGTTAGGACTGCTCAGGTCACCAGGGTAAACAGGCCGGGCATTGTAAAAAATGATAAGTACCGGAGCTTGCTTCATGGCCCTTATGCTGTTCCTGCAACTGCCGGTTCTAATACCCTCCTGCTCCAGTCTTCCTACACTGGCAAGGAGTATTTCCTGTAATTTCTCTTTTTCCTTGCCTGTCAAGACCACCATACGCCATGGCTGTAAATTTTTACCCGAAGGAGCCTGGGTTGTCAGTTCCAGAAGTCTTTCTATAGTCTTTTTTTCCACCGGTTTTCTTTTAAATTTCCTAATACTCCGTCTTTTCTTTATTGCAGAAAAAACATCCATCAATTCTCACCCTTTCTTGCTTATCATCCTCAGAAAAAACTCTCCGATAAAAATATTAGTGGTGAAATAGCTGAGGAAAGCTTTTCATAGATTACTTTGCAACCATGATTCCTGATTAGTTACCCAAAACATTCTACTGAAAACCACAATCCTTAGCAATCCTGCTTTATGGAAGACTGACGGAAAACAGGTAAAAGGTAATCTTTCTTCCTTTTCTTTAACAAATAGTGAGGGAAAATAAAGACTTTCTTTTAGATTAAGAGGATTCAGCTTCTTTCTTCGCTTCATCATTACGCCTTTTAATTCCCCAAACAACTGTAAGAGTTAAAACTATTAGTATAGCTACAAACCACCATATGTTGACTTCCGGGATATGTTTGGGTATATCCACCTGCAAACCATGTTCCCAAATTCTTATTGTGCCATCATAGCTGCTACTACCTACATAACCTCCTTTCGGTGACCAGGCAACTGAGGTAATATATCTATTATGACCTTCCAGAACCAAGAGCTCTTTTCCCTCTGCAAAGTTCCATATTCGCACTTTTCTATCCCTGCCACCACTTACAAGGTAACTACCATCCGGCGACCAGTCCACAGAAAAAACTCCTTCCTCATGACCTATCAAAACCTTTACCAGCTCACCTTCTGAGGTCCAGATATTTATGGTTCTATCATCTCCTGTGCTGGCAAAATGACCACCCTGCGGAGCCCAGCTTACACTCTGAACAGCCCCTTCATGGCCGGCGATCTCATGCCGGATTGCAGCTTTCTCCACATCCCATACCAATATCTCTCCTTGAAAACTGCCACTGACCAGTCTTTCGCCGCAAGGGGCCCAGGCCACTGCTCTCACCCACCTGCCATGACCTTTTAAGACATGCAATTTTTCCCCTGCTTCTACATCCCAAATTACAATTGTATTGTCATCGCTGCCGCTGGCCAGTAATTTGCTGTCAGGAGACCAGGCAACTGACTGCACTGCAGCATCGTGCCCATGCAGTATCTTTTCCATTTCTCCCTCTACTTCCCAGATATGCACTGCCCTTTCCCAGGAGCCTCCTGCAATATATTTGCCATCAGGTGACCAGGCCAGGGGCCAAACCCGGTGTTGAACTGCCAGGCGTCTAATATGCTTTCCCTCTAGAACATCCCAGATACGAACTGACCAGTCCTGGCTGCTGCTTACCAGATACTCCCCTGAAGGAGAAAAGGCAATATCAATTACCAGGTCCCTGTGCCCCAGGATCTGCCACCATTTCAGTTCCTGGTCGTTTTCACAATTTATTTGGCCAGGGTGAAAAAGCAAAAACAAAAAAAGCGCTACTGCCGGGAAAAATCTTGCCATGAAGATCCCCTCCTGCCATAATGGTTTACAGGCTCATGTTCTTTCCTTCATTTTACAGAAATGCCCTCCATGAGTCAACGCTTCAGTTGACAACCTTCAATAAATATGCTATAGTTATGGGCGGTAAGTCTCTGGCTTATCAGAATTAAATTTTTTAGGAGGAATGTATTTAGATGATTTTCCGCGGTAAAACCAAGTGGTTCAGTGCAGAAAAGGGGTACGGCTTTATCGAGCAGGAAGACGGGAGCGATGTATTTGTCCATTTTTCTGCCATTCAGGATGAAGGATTTAAGACCCTGGAAGAAGGCCAGGATGTAGAGTTTGAGATTGTCGAAAGCGATCGTGGACCTCAAGCAGCTAACGTTACAAAGCTGTAATTTTTTCACTTATCGACGCTAAAGAGCCCCGTTCCCAACGGGGTTTTTTATTTTTCGCAACAGCAGGAAAAAAAACCGTTTAAGGCGAAGAGTAAAAAGGAGAATCCCTGTCACAGGGAGGCGATGACCCTGGAAAAGGATTACACAGAAAGAAGTTATCTTTCAGCCCTTGAAGCAGCAAAGTATCTGAACATATCCGTTCAGGAACTTCACAGGCTGGTCAGGCAAAAACACTGCCCTGTGTCCATTGCCAGCAGTGGTCAGATGCGGTTCAGACTCAAAGATTTACAGCTTTATGAAAACCAAAACAACCTGCAACCGGCCGAAAGACAGGTCCGGATTGGGGAAGAAAATATTATCCAATGCCGGGAAACTGAACAAATAGTCTATGTGAAAAACTCCATGAAAATGGAGCATCTTGATGATGATAGTATACACCTGATGATAACATCCCCCCCTTATTTCAACACCAAAATGTACAGCAGACAACCTCAAGGGGACGACCTGGGCAACATTCATGATCTGGAAAAGTGGCTGGATAAAATAGGCTTGGTTTGGAAAGAAGTATACCGGGTCCTGCAGCCGGGACGAAAAGCCTTCATCAACATAATGAATCTGCCTGTTCGCCTGGAGGGAGGAAGTCATAGAACATTAAACCTCACAGGAAAAACCATAGATCTGTGTGAACAGATAGGTTTCATATTCAAGCGGGATATCGTCTGGCATAAAACCAATGGAGTTCGGGCCCATTTTGGTTCCTATCCATACCCTGGAGGAATACTCATCAATCACATGCATGAATTTATCCTGGAATTTGAAAAACCAGCCCCCCGGGGTTTTAAAAAATACCGTCACCTGTCAAAAGAACAAAAGGAGAATTCCCGGCTTGACCGGGAATTCTGGCTAAAAATAAAGAATAGTGATGTCTGGCTCATGAAACCCCATGGTAGCGGCGCAAATCGCAATCATGTTTCTCTCTTCCCTTATGAACTCCCTTACCGGCTAATCAAAGCTTTCAGCTTTCTAGGTGAAGCTGTACTGGATCCTTTTCTGGGCTCCGGCACCACCCTGGAAGCAGCCAGGGATCTGAAGCGCAATGGCATAGGTTATGAGATTAATAATGACATAGCCCTCATAGCTTTAGAAAGGCTACAGGAGAAAGATGAATGAGTAAAGTTTGATGGTATAACTCTACAGGGGGGAATTAGATTGAAGCTTGATAATAATTCCTGGTGGAAAGAAGGAGTTTTTTACCAGATTTACCCCAGCTCTTTCGCTGACAGCAATTCTGATGGTATTGGGGATCTACCAGGCATAATAAGCAAATTGCCCTATCTGGAAAATTTGGGGATAGATGCAATCTGGCTTTCTCCTATTTATCCCTCCCCAATGGCAGATTTTGGTTATGATGTTGCCCATTACTGCGACATAGACCCTATATTTGGTACCATGGATGATTTTAATGATCTTCTAAAAAAGGCTCATGAAAAAGGAATAAAGATCATACTGGATTTGGTTTTCAACCACACCTCTCACCTTCATCCCTGGTTTCTAGAATCTCGCTCCAGCAGAAACAACCCCAAACGAGATTGGTACATCTGGGCTGATCCCCTAAAAGGGAAACGCCCTCCTAACAACTGGCAATCAGTATTCGGGGGGAAGGCCTGGGAATGGGACCAATCAACCGGTCAGTTCTACCTCCACTCATTTGCCCGGGAACAACCAGACCTAAACTGGCGCAATCCAGAGGTAAGAAAAGCCCTTTTTGAAGTCATCCGTTTCTGGCTGACAAAAGGGGTGGATGGTTTCCGCCTGGATGTAGTAAACTATTTTCTGAAAGATGAAAAACTCAGGTCCAATCCCTGGAAACCTGGCCTCCGTCCTTATGACATGCAGCATCATTTCCATGACAAGGATCAACCGGAAACACCTCTACTCATGAAAGAAATCCGGCAGGTTGTGGATGAATTTCCCGGACGAATGACTGTTGGCGAAGTGGACAGCCGGGATCTTAAAAAAATCGCCCTTTATTACGGCACTGAAGATGGTCTGCACCTTAACTTCAACTTTAACTTCCTGGAGCAACCCTGGAATCCGGGCAAATTTCAATCTGCTGTTCTAGGATGGGAAAAAATATTAAAAGAAAAGGGGTGGCCAGCCTATACCCTTTCCAACCACGATGTGCCCAGACATATGAGTCGCTATGGCAACTGCCCGGAGCGGGCCAGAATAGCAGCAGCCATGCTGCTGTCCCTCAGGGGCACACCATTCCTCTATTATGGTGAAGAAATAGGCATGCAGCAGGTACGCCTGCCCCGGCATCAGATTAAAGACCCGGTTGGTCGCCGTTACTGGCCTTTCCATCCAGGACGTGATGGCTCCCGGACTCCCATGCAATGGGATGAAAGCCCTAATGCTGGTTTCACTGCAGGTAACCCCTGGCTGCCGGTAAGCCCAAATTATCAATATATCAACTGCAACCAACAGGAAAAAGACACCGGTTCCCTTTTAAACTTTTACCGGGACCTCATAGCCTGTAGAAAAAAATCAGAAGCCTTAAGGCGTGGTAGTATCAGGTTTCTAAAGGATAAACCGGAAGGAGTTTTAGCCTACGAAAGAACAACAGCCCGAGAAAAAGTTCTGATCTTCCTTAATTTTCTGCCCGAGAAAATTGAGCTGACTCCCCCAGCTGCAAGAAGTTACACTACCCTTTTCACCCGGCCAGACCGGCCGGCGAAATTGCAAAAGGGAAAGCTTTTTTTGCCACCTCACAGCCTAATCTTCCTTAAATGCTGACAGGATAAAACACTATCAGGGGGATTCATCTATAAGATAAAGAATATCTAAATAATGAAAGGGGAGGGAATTTGATGGATATAAAGAAGACAGTTCAGGCTGCTATAAACTTCGAGCGTCGCGGGGTTAATTTCTACCTGGAGCTGGCCTCTCAAACAAAAAACCGGTTGGGACGCAGACTCTTTTACAGCCTGGCAGGAGAAGAAATCAGCCATATTCTCACCATTGAAGATATGGCTCAACAGCTAGAAGAAAGAAAAATTATAAGTAGTGAGAGCTCTGGTGAAAAATTGGAGGGGAAAATTCGCAACTACTTCCAGTCCCTGGCCCGGGAAAAACTCATAGAAAACAGGATGGATAACCTGGAAGGTTATGAAATGGCAATGCAGATAGAAAATCAAGGCTATGAAATGTACAAAAATTTTCAAGCAGAAGCTGGGTCAGAATATGAAAAGAATTTCTTTACTCGGATGATGGAAGAAGAAAGAAAACATTATGAAGCACTGCAAAATGTTTACTATTATCTAAAATCCCCTGATGACTGGTTTTCTGAATCAGAAAGTAGGGTCTGGAACTGGATGGTCTAGAAAGGAGTGCTTATTCTTTGGATCTGGAAGCAATAAGAGAACAATCACAAAAGGCAGTGGAGACACTTCTTTTAGAAGCCAAACTCTCAGAAGGTCAAATAGTAGTCGTAGGTTGCAGCACCAGCGAAGTCATGGGAAGAAAAATTGGCTCAGCATCTAATCAGGAAGCAGCTCAGGCCATCATGGATGGCTTGTTAAAATCAATAAGGGGGAAAAAGCTTTTTCTAGCAGTTCAGTGCTGTGAACACTTAAATAGGGCTCTGGTGGTGGAAAACCAGTGCAAAGACAAGTATAATCTTGAAGAGGTTGCAGTTATTCCCCACCTGAAAGCCGGAGGAGCTCTGGCAGCAGAAGCTATGACCCGGTTTACAGAACCAGTAGTTGTGGAAAAAATCTCCGGACACACTGCCCTGGATATAGGAGATACCCTTATTGGCATGCATCTGAGAAGAGTGGCAGTGCCGGTCAGGCTGCCAGTAAAAAATATTGGCAAGGCTCGCGTCAATGGAGCCCAAACCCGTCCTCCCTTGATTGGAGGAGAGCGAGCTCGTTACAGCTAAAAGCCCGGCCATGCCGGGCTCTATTTATTATCAATATGGGGTATACACATCTTGAACTGAGCTCCCCCCTCTGGAGCATTACTGGCTTCTATCCTGCCTCCATGAGCTTCTACAATAGTTTTCACTATACTCAAGCCCAGTCCGCTGCCTGGTAATTGCCTTTCCTGCGCTTCCCTACCCTTGACAAACTTCTCCCATAAATAATCCACTTCTTCTTCCTTAAGACCCGGACCGTGGTCCCTGACAGAAATACAAACAAATCCATCCTTAACTACAACACCTACATCTATAGAACTGCCAGGGGGAGAAAATTTAATTGCATTATCTATGAGATTGGCTACTGCGTGCTCCAACTTTTCAGCATCACCAGCTACCGGCGGGAGGTCCGGTGCGATAATCTTATTCACCTTAACATCTTTTAAGCGAGCTTGCAGCCACATCTCTGCAACTGCATAGCTAACGGGCTGAGAAATATCAAGAAGCCTTTTTTCAATACCCTGAATCTCCTCCTCCAGGCGAGAAAAATCAAGAAGTTCACTCAAAAGTCCCTCCAGAGCATCGGTTTCTTTCCTGATAATTTTAAGATAACGATCCTGTTCATTTTTCTCCACAGCCCCATCAGCTATAGCCTCAATAAAACCTTTGATGGCAGTAAGTGGTCGCCGAAGTTCGTGGGAGGCACTGGCTATAAAATTTCGGTGTACATTCTCCAGCCGGTCCAGGGCACTAATGTCATGGATTAGTCCTACAACCCCCATGACTCCCCCCTCATCTTTTATGGCAGAAGGATATATGGTCAGAGGCTTTTTAGGTAATATGGTGATAGTATGGGGCTGGGAAGGTTGTCCTTGCAAAACACCCATAAAGATTCTTACGACTTCTTCCGGCAAATCAGTTTCCTCCAGGTGCTTTCCCTGTAAATCATCCCCAGTATATCTTAAAAGTCGCCGGGCTGGCTCATTGGACAAAAAAATTCTTCCCTTTCCATCAACTGCCAGCACACCTTCAGATATGCTGGAAATTGTAGAGTTCAGTGTATCCTTTTCTTTATTAAGTTCTGTCAGGGTGCTTTTTAAGCTACTGGCCAGATAGTTGAGGTTATTGCCTAATTCGCCAACTTCATCTTGTGATTTTATCTGCAATCGGTACTCAAAATTCCCCTGAGCCATCTGCCGGGCTGCAGTATTAATTTCCTGCAGCGGATTTCCCAAAACCCTGGTCAGATAAAAGCTGAAGACGATAGCCAGAAAAGTTGCCATTATGCCGGATCCCAATATGAGTTTTTGCAGTTCTGCTGTGGTTTCTTTAAGTATGGATACAGGTGCCTGCAGAAAAACACCCCCAACCACTTCCTCTCCCTTTTTAAAAGGAATCGCCACCAGTAGCATGGGAATTCGGTAAACCGGGTGCTCAGCCAATTCTCTTATCTCTTTACCTTCCAGAACCCCTGAGAATGTTGGACCCAGATCTGTAATCCTTAAAGGGGCTCCTCCTCGCCTGGGAAGTTCCAGGGATGAAGCCATTACTACCCCCCTGTGGTCAATAACCCAGAGGTGAGCATTGAGAGAACGGTCCAAAGCTTCCAGATACCTAAGGTGCTCATCCTTAACCCCTCTTTCCACCATATCCTGGAATATGAGAGCTAGATCCCGCCCCTGGTCAATCAACTCCTTCTCCTTATTCTGCAGGACAAATTTATCAACCATAAAAGAAAGAAAAATCCCCACTACCAGGAGAGTAACAAAAATCAGTATAATATAACTACTCATCAGCTTGTTAGTTATTTTTTTCATTTGTATTCCACCTGGAATTTGTAGCCTTTACCCCATACTGTTTCAATGGACCATACTGATGAGGAACCAAGTTTTTTTCTCAATCCCTTAATGTGCACATCCACAGTCCGGACATCTCCTGGATACTCATAACCCCAGACCTTATCTAATAGTATATCCCTGTTGAAAACCCGTCCCTCATTTCTCAAGAGAAAAACAAGTAGATCAAACTCTTTGGGAGTGAGCTTAATATTTTCTCCAGCCCGAAGCACCTGATGCCGGGAAACATTAACATAAAGACCAGGCAAATTAATTTCATCTTCCGAAGGCTGTACCCTTCGCAGCACTGCTTTAACCCGGGCCAGAACTTCCAGAGGGCTGAAAGGTTTTACTATATAATCATCTGCTCCCAGTTCCAGTCCCCGGACTCTGTCATATTCCTGACTTCGGGCAGTAAGAAGGATCACAGGTGCATCAATTCCCTTGATTCGGAGTTTCTCCAAAACCTCCCAACCTTCCAGTTCCGGCATCATAATATCCAGTATAATAAGATCAAAACCATCTGTTTCCACGGCATCTAAAGCATCCTTCCCGTTATCAAGGAGGCTAACTGAAAAATTTTCTCTTTCCAGATAAAGTTTCAAGATTTCCTGCACATTGGCATCATCATCCACAACCAGCAGCTTTTTATTCTCCAATTATTTCCCACCTCTTCTTTTTCTGTCAATAAACATATGGCCGTTTTTTCAAGAAAAACCGGAAAAAGAATGCACCAAACAAAAACCCTCCTATGTGAGCCCACCAGGCTATACCTCCGTAAGCTGGATCAGCCCCGAGAGCCAGGGTCCCATAATAAACTTGAACGAGAAACCAGATACCGATGTAGATAAAGGATGGCAGGTTAATAAAATAGGGGAAGAAAAATATGGGGAAAACTGCCAGAACTCTGGCAAATGGATATATAAACAGATACGCTGCCATAACACCGGCAATAGCACCTGAAGCCCCTATAGTAGGCACCTGGGAAGCTATATTGGTGAAAATATGAAAGACACCGGCTGTAACACCTGAAAGAAGATAGAAAATAAGAAAAGAAAAAGAACCCATTCTTTCCTCCACATTGTCACCAAAGAGCCAGAGAATCCACATGTTACCCAGAAGATGCCCAAAGCCGCCATGAATAAACATGGAAGTTATGAGGGTTAGGGGAGGAAAGATGATGGGCACTGAAACATTTCCCCGAATAAAAAAATCAGGTACAATACCATAGGTATAGAAGAGCATGAGCAATTCATATCTGGTAAGCTGCAACTGGTACAAAAAGATTAGTACATTAAACAGAATAAGTCCCCAGGTGACAAAAGGAATGCCGCGTCGGGGCACACTGTCCCTAATGGGTATCATGGAAAAACCTCCTGCAGAAAACCAAGAAATAGATCCAGGAATTTCCCTGCATGTGTTTCCTGGGGAAGATGACCGGCTCCCTCTAAAATATAAATTTGTTTTTGGGGGAAGGATTTTAGAAAATCCAGTCCCCTTTCATAATCTATCCAGGGGTCTTCCTGGCCAAAAATTGCCAGGACCGGCAGGGGAAAATCTGCACCTGTTTCCTTTGCAAAACCCGGCTCTTTTGCCTTCTGACCGGCCATGCGAATCAGAGCTCTAGCCGCATGATCATCCTGCAATGGGGTCAGATAACCATCCAGCTCTTCAGGCGTAGGAGGCCGCCGGTAAAGGTCGGTAAGTGTTTGAGTTACTCTCCTCTCATTGATGAAAAAAACACTAACAAAAAATTCCAGAATCCTTTCCAGGGGCGAAAAACCCATTAGACTGCTCAGGAAGGTATTACCTCCACCACCATCTAAAGCTGGTGTTATCAGGACAACCGCGGAAAATAATTCTGACCGGTCACAGGCCATCTGGAGCACCACACTCCCCCCCATGGAATGCCCAATCAAATGCAAGGACTCATGATAACCCAGCTCTTCCCAGAAGTCTATAAGCGTTAAAGCCATTCCCTGCCTGGTATAGTCTATGCCGTTAATCTTTTGGCT
The DNA here is from genome assembly GCA_003551905.1 of Halanaerobiales bacterium. GTDB lineage: Bacteria > Bacillota > Halanaerobiia > B1SED10-174 > B1SED10-174 > B1SED10-174. Next base: position 5,883 of record PUNT01000136.1, on the reverse strand, counting down.
CAATCCAAAGCCCGGCAGATCCACAGCAATTACCCGAAATCCTTCCCTTTTAAGGGGATCAACAACATCCCTCCAGCTAAAAGTGGATCCAGAAAACCCGTGAACCAGCAGCAAATTACCACTGACCTCCTCCGACTCCCAGATGCGATAGTGGAGATTTATCCCTTCTATTTCCATAAAATAACTGTTAGCAAAACCTTCTGCTGCATCCACTGAACCAAAGTCTATCCAGCAAGTGAGCAAAATTACTACAGTCAGACCAAGGACCAGTCTCATGTTCTTTTTTTCATCTCTGCAGCAAATTCCCGGGCAAAAGTCCGGCATTTCTCTAAATCCTCCTGATTTGGTTGAAACTTAACGTTTATGCCCTCCTGCAATACCTCAATACCAGCTTCCTTTAAATTTTTCTCAAGAATGGAGACAGCTTCTCCACTCCATCCATAGCTACCAAAAGCAGCACCTAGCTTGTTCTGAAAGCGCAAACCCTTTACTTCCTCCAGGAAAGGGGCAACTGTGGGCAGAATACTGCGGTTAAAGGTAGGGGATCCCAGAAGCAATCCCCGAGCCTGGAAAACTTCTGCTACCACGTCATTACGATCAGTCACTGCCAGAGGTAAAAGGCGGCAATCTATTCCCTCTTCATGTATTCCTTCCTCAATTGCATAAGCCATGCGAGCTGTTGCCTCCCACATTGTATCATATGCAATTATTATTCTTTCCTGGCTCTCACCCCGCCCCCAACGGTAATAAAGGTCAATAATTTTGCCAGGATCTTTCCTCCATATTATGCCATGACTGGGGGCAATAATATCCACCGGCACCTCCATCTTCTTCAATTCCTCTATCTTTTTTACCACCTGCCGGCTGAAAGGAGTTAGTATATTAGCATAATATTTAACTGCTTCTCGTAAAACTTCTTCCATGTCCACCAGGTCGTCAAAAAGCCCGGAAGATGCATAATGCATCCCAAATGCATCATTAGACATGAGAATATTATCTTCAGTCAGGTAGGTAAACATACTGTCCGGCCAGTGCAACATGGGAGCTTCAATAAACACTAGCTCCTTCCGCCCCAGACTTATCCTATCACCGGTCTTCACCACCTGAAAATTCCAATCCTGATGATAGTGGTATCGAAGACTTTCCTCTCCCCGGGGTGATACCACCAGGGTTGCTTCGGGTATTTTTTCCATGAGGGCGGGTAATGCCCCGGAGTGATCCACCTCTCCGTGATTGGCAATAACATAATCAATAGACTCAAGATCCACAACCCGCTGCAGCTTACTTAAAAACTCTTCAGCAAAAGGTTCCCAGACAGTATCTATCAGGGCAATTTTTTCATCCTTTATAAGGTAAGAATTATATGATGAGCCTTTGTGCGTGGAGAGTTCAAACCCATGAAAATGTCTCAATCCCCAGTCCGCCACTCCAACCCAGTACACCCCATCTACTATCTTCATTATCAACCCCCCTAATTTTTATAATTCCCGAAGTCCTGGCAATCTCAGCATATAAATACTCATGAGAATAACCAGGGAACCGTTAAAAATCAAAACATTAGGTAAAGCAATAAAAGTGAGAATGAACCCATAAGAAGCCTGGGAAATGGGAACAACCCCACCTCCCAGCGTCCCAGCAAACCCCATGGCTTTGCCACGAAGTTCTTCTGGCACTTTAAGTTGCATCAAGGTCAATACATTGACTTTAACCATCCCCAGACATAACCCCAGGAGGAAAAAAGAAAGCAAAAGAAGTAAATAGGTAAGCTGCAAGGAATAGTTTATTAAATATCCTGCCAGAAAAGCCTTAAAAAGCAAGGTAAGCCCAAAACCTGCAACCCCTGTGATGAGATAAAAATATCTTTTTTTAATTCTCTTCCTGACACCCAGATAAGCTGCAGCAATTAAAACCCCCAGGGAAACTGCTGAAGCCATGAAACCAAGTTCCACACTGCTCATTTTCAGTATTGACTCTATGATTACAGGCAAAACCAGAGGTATTATGGGAGCAGTAAAAAAACCAACTAGTCCTAAAGATAAAAACAAACCTAGAATTAACCTGTTGCTCCTGACAAAAGAAAAACCCTGGCGTAAATCCTGCTGGAAAGAACCACGTGCTTCTCTATCCTCACCAGCTGCAGGAGGGATATTTATAAAAGTTTCCAGAAAGGCAGATAAAACATATATGGACCCGGTTAAAAAGAAAGTTGCAACTATACCCAGTACTTCCACCAGGAAGCCACCTATGGCCGGCCCCAAAAGACCCGAGAGGGTAATAGTGAGTTGCACCATAGAGTTGGCTCTTGTTAAAAGTTCTTTTTGCACCAAACTGGGAACACTGGAAAGAAGTGCTGGACGGAAAAATGCCGTTAGAGAACCTACCAGAAAAAGCCCTAACGCCAGCAGGGGCAAATTCAAACCATCCCTGATCATGAGCACAGCCATTATCAGGATCAGCAATCCCTTAAAAAAATCGCTCCCAACTATGAACCATTTTTTGGGCCACCGATCCACATAGGTACCGGCCAGAGGACCTAAGAGTACTTCGGGTATGCCTAGAAACAGTAAAAGGGTACCCAGAACTGCTGTATGACCTGTGGTTGTAATAACCCACCATACCAGAGCTATCTGGGTTATACGCAGAGCAAATTTGGAAGCAATCTGGCCGGTCCATAAAAGCATAAAATTCTTATTGCCCAATAATCTGGCTTTTTCCGAGGTTGCCATGGTAATCCACCTGATTCTTTGATGAGAATACTATTCTAATTCTCCAGCTAGCATATCTAACCCTGCACAATCAAAAAAATTAAATCCTTAAAAGGATATCCCAGGCCATTGCTATAATATTAACTAAGAAGAGGATGATTGGAAAATGAGCATTTATGAATTCCAAAAAGTAGAAGTACAAAATAATGGCCAGGTTATTCTGAAAAATATTAACCTTGAAATCAATTCAGGTCAGCACATTGCCATCACAGGTCCCAGTGGTTCTGGAAAAACTACTTTTTTAAAACTATTCAATCGACTGATTGAACCATCTTCTGGCAGCATCGTTTTTGAGGGAAACCCCCTGGGGGATATGGACCATACCCATCTTCGGAGACAGGCAGTAATGGTTTTTCAGGAACCAATCCTCATAGAAGAAATTGTATCCCAGGACTTTTTATACCCTTTTAACCTAAGACGCTTTGCAGAAAGAACCCCTTCAGAAAAGGAACTGTTTAAAGCCCTGGAAGCTGTTTCTCTTCCTCCTTCCTTCCTAAACCGAAGTAGCAAAGAATTATCTGGCGGTGAAAAACAAAGGGTCGCCCTTGCCGGGCCATTCTCCTGCGCCCCCGGGTGCTTTTAATGGACGAACCTACTTCAGCCCTGGACACAGATTTAGCTACCCATTTACTGGCTGGTATTGAATCATTTCACAAACCCCGGGCCATGCTTTTCATAACTCACTCACCGGAAATACTTGAGCAGGCCCATAGATTCCTGGCCATAAAAGAAGGTACTATTCACGAGGGGGGCGTTGCCAGTGACACCTGATATTAGTTTGGCTGGAATGACCATTGCCTATGGTATGTTTCTCCTGGTGATGTTAGGCACTCACTTCAACAAGCTTCAACTGGAAAAAGATATGATTATCTCAACCCTACGCATGAGTATACAGTTAATCTTAATTGGCTGGATTCTCACATATCTTTTTGACATGGAAAGCTGGATAATAGCAACATTGATTTTTCTCCTCATGGTATTTTTTGGAGCCCAAACTATCCTGGAACGCTCTGGTGTAAGATTTCCCAGGATTATATTCTGTTTATTCTGCTCCTTGCTCCTAGGAACTGGAACAGTGCTGGCCATCTACCTCACCCTTGTTTTAGGAACCACTCCCTGGTACGACCCTCGTATCTTCATTCCCTTAGCTGGTATGATCATTGGTAATTCCATGAATGGTAGCACAATAGCGGTTGAACGTTTTTATTCTGAAGTGAAAGAAAGGCGACGTGAGCTGGAAACCCGGGCTGCCCTGGGAGCCAATGCCATGGAAGCATCTATGGGTATTTTCAAAAATGCCTACCGCTCCTCTCTACTGCCTACCCTGGCTTCAATGACTGGCATGGGAATAGTGTTCCTGCCTGGCTTGATGACTGGGCAGATTCTGGGAGGCACTGAGCCTCTACTGGCCATAAAGTACCAGATTACCATAATGCTTGCCATACTGGCCAGTGTGGCCCTCTCCGGGTTTATCATTATATCTCTAGAGAGGCGATTTTTCTTCAATCATCTTGATCTTCCCCATGATCAGTTTTTTAGCAACAAAAAGACCCCATAAAGCTGGGAGGTTGAGCATGAAAAAGTACCTGATAATTGTTCTAGCTATCTGCACTCTATGGCTTGCTCCCCAGTTTCCCTACACTGATGATTACGGGGAAACTAATGTCCGGGGAAAAGTCCTGCATGTTCTCTCACCTCTTCCCGGTGACAACGAATGGCAGGAACAAGAAATCATTGTAAGAATACTGGATGGTGAATTCTCTGGTGAAACCCGTACCGTTATAAACACCATAACCGGCAATCCTCGCTATGACATGCAAATAGAAACAGCAGACATAATTATCCTATCTCTGAATGTATCGGAAAATAAACTAAAAGAAGCTCACATTGCAGAGTATGGCCGACATCGTTATTTATCTGCTCTAGGATTGCTCTTTATACTGTTTCTGATAATCCTGGGTCAAAGGAAAGGCATCCATTCTCTGGCTGCCCTGGGCATAACAATACTAATAATTGTCAGGCTGCTAATCCCACTCCTTTTGCAAGGCTACAACCCCATGCTTATAACCACCTCCCTGGCCTGCATAATTGCTGGGGCAACCCTGCTTATTATCAGCGGCTGGAACCGCAAATCTCTGGCTGCCTTTACTGGCATCGTAGGAGGATTAATACTGGCCGGCACCCTGGCTTACATTTTTGGTTCACTCACCAGGTTGACTGGCTATGGCCTGCAGGATGCTCCCCTTCTACAGGCTCTAGGTGGAACACTGAACCTGAAAGGCATCCTTTACTCATCCATGATACTGGGAGCTCTGGGAGCAATAATGGACGTGGCTGTCTCTGTCGCTTCCAGCCAGGAACAGGTACATCTAGCCCGGTATGACATAGATTTCAAATATCTTTTTAAGGCCGGTATTGCTGTAGGCAGAGATATTATGGGGACCATGATCAATACCCTGATCCTGGCCTATGCAGGGGGGGCCCTACCTTTTCTCATGCTCATCATGTCCCAAAGACCAGCCCTTCTGAAAATAATCAATCAGGATTTTGTGAGCACAGAAATAATCAGGGCCTTAACCGGCAGTATAGGTCTTATATTCGCCATCCCCCTGACCGCTTTAGTTGCTGCCTTGATGTACAGCTCACCTAAACAATAAAAAGAGGGCCACCCAAACCCGGAATTGGGTGCCCTCTTTGTGGTGGGGGGTTATTTCCTTTTTTAGATATTTCTACATTTATCCATAATATCCTTTTTATTTTTATCCACCTTCCTTACCTTCCATGACAAAGGCGGTAAATAATGTTGAAGAAAAACCTGGATATCCCTATATCCCCCTTGCATAATCAGCTTTATAAAGGGGTATTGAAACGACCTACTGCCTTACTTTCCCAATAAAGCCATTAACTTTTCAATTACATGTTTTAATGTATGGGAGGGCATAGAAGCTATGAACTCTGCTTCCCGGGTTTTCCAATCCAGGTTTTTAACGTGATCCACAAGGATTACACCGTTAATTGGAAATTTGGAAGGAAGTACAACCTCGAAAGGATAACCTTTTTGCTTGGAGGTAATGGGGCAAAAAATGGCTAATTCAACTTTCTCGTTATATTCTTTTGG
>PUNT01000108.1 GCA_003551905.1 Halanaerobiales bacterium | reverse complement strand
GCATTGGCTTAAATAGTTTCCAGTACCGTCGGGCGGACGGGAATTAACGCTTGCGGAGATATGAGTAGCGGTTACGCACTCAGCCCAAGAATCCTTTGGGGCTTGCCCCAAGGAGCGTCAACTCACGGGTCCCAACCATTTGTAAGTCCTTAAGGCATTCCATCAACTGATTTGCACCAGGTGAAAAATCTGTAGCCAGTAAAACTTTCTCAAACATGCTATCCTCTCCTTCTTGAAGTTGTAGTGTGCAAAAGAAAATAAAGTAGTTAGGATTTATATCTTAAGAGGTGCTTACACGCTCCGGGTTACAATGTTGAATATTGCAGTATTCAGCAAATTTTGAAATTGGAGAAATGTTGATTTGTCCAAGGAATAATGTCTCCAGCGGCCTTCATGTCTTACATTTATCAACCCGGCCTGTTTCAGTATTTTCAGGTGATGAGAAATGGCTGCCTGTGAAAGCTCCACCTCTTCGATTATTTCGCAAACGCACATTTCACCGTCTGCAAGGAGTTTAATTATTTTAACCCGGGCATTGTCACCCAGAGCTCGGCATAAAGCAACAATTTGCTCATTTTTGCCGGTATTTCTTAGCGATACCGAGATCATCCTTCCATCTCCTTTCCCAAGAGTTAAAACAAAGAGCCCAACGTGTAGCCTACAATAATTGCGGAAGTAAAAATACTCAAAACAAAAAGGGCCAGAAATTTTCTGTTGAATATGGAGTTCATGAAGATCAGGCCATTGATACTGGTTCCCGCCCCGGCCAGGATGAAGGCTATTCCGGGGCCCACAGCCCGGGTGATTTCGAGAAATGGTGCTACCATGGTTATTTTGGTACAATCTCCCCCGTAGATGGGGATGCCGGCAGCGGCAGCAGCCGGAACGTTGAAGGGGGCGGTCATAGTAAAAACCCGTTCAAATAGGTCCGGGGAAATATAGGTTTTTAGTAGAGCTGCTACAAATATAGCCCCCAGAGCATAGGGCAGGACTTTTTTGATGGTATTGAAGCCTTCAAACCAGGCTGTTAAAAAGATAGACTGTTTTTCTTCACCAGTACCGGGACAGCAGGTGGTCGTCCCGGTCTTGTCTCCCCTACAGCCACAGCCTCTGGGATTTCCCGCAAATTTCCTTTTGATTAGGGCTTCTGTGTTGCCATAGGAGGTTAGGAGACTGCTGATGATCAATCCCAGGGTAACAGTCATCAGTATATAGAAGATCGCAATTCTAAATCCGAAAATCCCCAGCAAAAATAAAAAGGCCGGTATACTGACGATGGGGCTGATAATGAAAAAGGTCAGGGCGATTTTCAGGGGAATGCCGGCCTGCAGGAGGCCGATCATGACGGGAAAGGCGCCGCATTCGCAAAAAGGCAGGATAGCACCTAAAGCTGCTGCTCGTAATCGACCTTCCCAGGGGCGCTTCCCCACAATTAATTGTTTAAGTCTTTCCTCTCCCAGCCACAGTCTGGCCAGTTCTGCCAGGAAAACCGCCACTATTAGGATGGGGATCAGTTTTAGTAACAGCTGGGCAAAACAGGATAAGATTTCCATTTAACATGCCTCCCGGCTCGGATACACTACTGGGTAACCCTCTTCGGTTTCAGGAATCATGTTGCCCGAGTAAATCCTTCAGGGCATCTTTTCATGTAGATATTTCGGTTCTGACAGTGGCTGGCAGTTTTCTATTTTCTGTTCACCGGACCTACTGGGGTTTGGGGAAGGAAGTAGCGGCATTGTCCAAGTAAATAGCCAAAGCTATAGCCCCCTTATTTGTAAACGACTTTGTCCCTAGGTAAGCTTATCCATTGATATATTTAAATATGTTTATATGAGAAGTATATTACACTCCCTTCCCAGCTGTCAAGGGGGCAATGTATAGAAGTTTTCTGTGATGATGGCGTGGTAAAAGTATTATGGAAAAATGCTCAAACCCACAGCTTGAATGGTGCAGATCAAAAACCTCTAAAGATGTTGACGATGTGGTTGAAAAAGAGATCTGGAGAGGATAGTGTCAATATGCTGTTGAACTTTATGGATAGGGTAAAAATAGTGGAAGGCAGGGATGTGTATTATGCAGGAAATACTGGAGAATATTGTTGTTCCTCGACCAAATGGTAGCCAGGCCTTTTACGAGGTAGCAGAATATATAAAGAGCTGGCTGGCCCAGCAAGACCTCACAGTACTCATTCATACCTTTATCATGCAACCTTACATAAACGAGATAGCTGGAATTGTTATTTGTCTATTGGCCCTGGGCTGGTTTTACCTGGCCTGTAAGAAGAAGTCTTTGCTGGCACTTGTTCTGATTTTGGCCCTGGGACTTTTTCTCCTGGTGGAGTTCAGTATAGGTTTTCCGGTTGCCAGCCGCCTGATACAGGCAGAGGCGGAAAATATTATTGTATCCTTTGGGCCAGTGGAACCTGAGCAGGAGTTAATACTGTCTGCTCACTATGATTCCAAGACCCAGATTTTTGACCATCACCAGCGGGAACTGGTTTTCCAGTTTCTGATTCCCATGGTGGTAATGGGAGCAGCCCTGGCTCTGTGGAGATGGCTATTCCGCCATAGGAGTCAAGCGTTACTTCTATCCCGGCTGCAGGTGCTGCTCTTGATTTTAGTCTTAGGTTACTGGTTCCTGGCCGGACTGACTTTTGGTGGAGGCTTTCTGGTTAAACAGAGCCCGGGTGCTATTGATAATGGGGCTTCTGTTGCCATCCTCATGGAACTGGCCAGAGACTTACAGCAGGTTGACCTGGAAAGGACCAGAGTTTCTTTAATTTTCTTCGCAGCTGAAGAAATAAATCTCCAGGGTTCCAGGGCTTATCTCCAGGATAGCCTGTCAACCCTGCCCCGGTATAATATTAACCTGGAGATGCTGGGACAGGAGGGTGCCTACATCTACTGGCCAGAGGATGGCACGTTCACCAGCCGTTATGCCACAGACGAAAAATTAAACCAGCTCCTGGCCAGGGCAGTTTACTCTGTTACCGGGACGGAGCTCGAGGCAAAAACCGGCAGTACTACCGATATCAGTGATGCCGGCATGTTCCTGCAGGAGGGGATTCCGGCCACAACCTTTGGCAATGCAGGACCTCCTGGAGCAGAGGGAAGATTTTTTCATACTCACCGGGATAATATGAGTCGGGTTGTATTTTATCGTCTGCCCCAAGCAGTAAAGATTCTTCGAGAAGCTGTTCTGGAGGTGGATGGTTAATAGAAAAAGGAGCTTGTGCCAGCCCAGGTAAAATCATGTAAAACCCTCATCAATATTGAAGTACAGGGTATCATATGTTATATTTTAGATGCTGTAACAGAACTCAATCCGGAGGGTTTTAATGAATAAGAAAATAGCTGTAGCAGTCATTCTACCAGTTTTAACAGTAATTTTAGTCCTGAATATACTGAGTCCAGCCTTTTATGAAATTGGGCCTTTTTCTGTACAGATGCAGGTAAGCACACCCGCTAAAGGTGGCACAATCCTCCATGTGCCGCCCCTGGGCGAAGTGCAGGCGCAAACGCACTTCTTACCTGTACGTTTGCAGGCCAAGCTCATGAGTATTCATCCGGAAGAAATTGAGGGATTTCTCTCTCAAAGCCTGGATGAAGATGAAGCCCTGGCCCTGCTGGAGGAAGATTTTCGCCACATGGCCTACAGGTATTTCCTCCGGCTGGCAATCATTTCGATTATAGCTGGGGCCCTGGGGGCCCTGTTCTGGAGCAGGTCTTTTTTATCTGCGGTCATGGGGGGCTTTAGGGCCCTGATTTTCTTTGTATTGCTGGCAGCACTCATTATAGTGCCCTATAATATTTCTGCTTTTGAAGAACCCACTTATGTGGGTATTCTGGAGGGTATGCCCTGGTTTGTCCGGGTAATTGAGGAAAGCCTGGAGAACTATCCGATCTGGCAGGATAATATCCTCAGGCTAACAGAAAATCTGGCCAGTTACTATTTTTCTGTAGAGGCATTTGATTATGTCCTGGGGAGTGAAGAAAACAAGACCAGGATTTTGCATGTTACTGATATCCACAACAATCCCCTGGCCATTTCTGTAATTGAAAGCATGGTTAATAATTTAAATGTTGACTTCATCATTGACACCGGTGATTTAACTGATTACGGCACTGCCCTTGAGCTAAAGCTTACAGGGGGTATTAAAGATCTGGATATACCTTATCTGTTTGTCCCGGGAAATCACGAATCCCCGGAAGTTATTGCTGCCTTAAGGGATATTAAGAATGTCACCGTCCTTGATGGTAGTGTTGTCTCCTATGAGGGTATCAATATACTGGGTTTGGCCGATCCTGCTTCAGCAGGTAAGGATTTCAGGTCGCTAGATGATGTGGAAAGGGTCAGGCAGGAATATGATGAATTACTGGCAGCAGCGGATACTGAGGTTGATATTGTAGCCACCCATGACTTTCGTTTTGTGGAACACTTCGTAGGCAGGGTGCCCATGCTTGTATTTGGGCACAATCACCAGCAGGAGTATAAGGAGGTTGATGGTACCCACCTGATTAACGCCGGCACAACCGGAGCAGAGGGTTTCCGAGGTCTGCAGATACCCCATGAGACTCCTTATACGGCTGTTTTAATTACGCTTGATGGAGATAAAAATCCTGTAACCATAGACTTATTGAAGGTAACCCAGAGGACCAGTAGTTTCAGCATTCAGAGGATCTTTTTGCCATGAAAATAGGGTTTTTAGACTTCGGTGAAAATGCTAACTGACCTATTCTCATTCTTTTAATGGCTGTGGTTTTGAACAGAAAACATTATTAATTCAGAGTTATAGGAAAACTAGCAGAAAACCGCGTCAGCTTGCGGCACGGATGAATGCTTCACGACATACATACACACCCTTTCTATTTACATAGATAATTTACTATAGCAAAATATCAATTTACCTCCGAACCCCCTTGCCAACCGAACCTAGGTTCTGATATAATAAAGTTGCAGAACAAAGTTTTG
>PUNT01000171.1 GCA_003551905.1 Halanaerobiales bacterium | reverse complement strand
CTGGCTGATGATTGTTCCAGGAATTGTCTGTACTTTTCCTGGCAATTTCTTAAATAATGGATAAAGGTGGGTGAGTTGTGATTAAAAACAGGATCAGTGTAATCGGGACAGGCTATGTAGGCCTGGTAAGTGGAGTTTGTCTTGGGGACTTTGGTAATTACATAATCAATGCAGACATCGACCAGGAAAAAATCCATGAGCTCAATAATGGAATTATCCCTATCTATGAGCCCGGGCTGAAAGAAATCTATGACCGGGTGGTTTCTCAGGGCCGTATTGTTTTTACAACTGATATTGAGCAGGCAGTAGAAAACAGCAAAATAATTTTTATTGCCGTGGGAACTCCTCCCAGGGAAGATGGCAGTGCTGATCTCAAGCATGTTCTGGAGGTGGCCCGGAGTATTGCCCGCTACATGAATGAAAGTAAAGTTATTGTTACCAAGTCAACAGTGCCGGTGGGGACAGGGCAGCTCCTCACCGAAATAATAGAGCAGGAATTGAAACGATTGGACAAGGAACATTCATTTGAAGTAGTTAGCAACCCGGAGTTTTTGCGAGAAGGTAAAGCAGTTTATGATTTTACCCATCCGGACCGAATTGTCATTGGCACCCGGAGTGAAGAGGTAAAAAAATTAATGCAGGAAGTTTACCGGCCCCTCTACCTGAACAATACACCATTTCTCTTCACCAGTACTGAAACTGCAGAGCTTATCAAGTATGCTTCCAATGCTTTTTTAGCTACCAAGATCTCTTTCATCAATGAAATCAGCCGGCTCTGTGAAAAATTGAATGCCAATGTGAAAGATGTAGCCAGGGGAATGGGTATGGATGGCAGAATATCTCCTAAATTTCTCCATGCTGGTGCTGGATTTGGAGGCAGTTGCTTTCCCAAGGATACCCGGGCTCTGGTTAGCCTGGCAGAAGCCAATGGTTTGGACATGAGCATAGTACAGGCTGCCATCAACACCAATGAAAAACAAAAATTGCACATGGTAGATAAGGTAGTTGAGAAGATGGGGGATTTAACTGGAAAGACCATTGGTGTTCTGGGCTTGAGTTTTAAGCCGGAGACAGATGATATGCGCGAGGCTCCGGCCCTGACGGTACTGCCAGAACTCATTAAGAGAGGTGCCACCATCAAAGCGTTTGACCCTGAGGGCATAAAAGAAGCTACCTGGCGTCTGGAAGAATACAAGGATCATATTACCTACTGTGGTGATGAGTATGAAGTTATGGATGGTTCCCATGCCCTGGTTATTCTCACAGAGTGGAATCAATTCAGGAAACTGGACCTGGAGCGAATGAAAAATCTCCTGGTTGCCCCCTATTTCTTCGACTTCCGCAACATTTATAACAGGGAAGAAGCCCAGGAGGCAGGTCTTATCTATACTGGAGTGGGAATGGCAGAAGAGAGTTTGGAGGAAGTCAACTACCTGTGGCAGATTTATAAGGATGCAGCAGTTACCCTGGATAGTGGCGAATAGAAAGACCCGGCTTTAGCCGGGCTTTCTTACTTAGATATGGAGGTTAATGTCTTGGAAAATATACTCATAACAGGAGCAGCTGGTTTTATAGGCAATAAGGTTTGTCGGGTTCTATTAAGAGAAGGCTACAATGTAGTGGGCCTGGATAATATGAACCATTATTACGATGTACAGCTAAAAAGATGGCGCCTGCAGGACCTGTCAGATCAGGAAAGATTCCAGTTCTATGAGGCAGATATAGAGGATTTGCAGATTCTAAGGGATATTTTCAATAATTACAAATTTTCAGCAGTCATTAATGAAGCAGCCCGGGCTGGAGTCCGCTACAGCATGGAGAATCCTTTTGTCTATCTCTCAACCAATGCCACCGGCACACTCAATCTCCTGGAACTGTGCCGGGAGAAAGGTATAGAAAAATTTGTGCTGGCTTCTACTTCTTCCCTCTATGCCGGGCAGGAGATGCCCTTCAAGGAGTCCCTGGCAGTCAACACCCCCATCTCCCCCTATGCGGCCTCCAAAAAAGCTGCCGAGATGATGGCTTATTCCTACCACTATCTCTACGAGATGGATATTTCAGTTTTGCGGTATTTTACAGTCTATGGTCCGGCCGGGCGTCCGGACATGAGCATTTTCCGCTTTATCAAGTGGTGCCTGGAGGGTACTCCCCTGACAGTTTATGGAGATGGCAGCCAGGAGAGGGATTTTACCTTCGTGGATGATGTAGCCTGGGGCACGGTAAAAGCCCTGAAGCCTGTAGGCTTTGAAATAATCAACCTGGGGAACAATACGCCCCACAAGCTAAACCACATAATTGACCTGGTGGAGGAGTACACAGGGCTGAACGTAAAGTTTAATTATGAGAAATTCCACAAGGCGGACATGATGGCAACCTGGGCGGATCTTGACAAAGCAGGAGAACTTTTAGGCTGGAAGCCATTAACTCCGGTGGAGGATGGGATAAAGATAACTGTAGAGTGGACATTGAAAAACTGGAACTGGTTGAAAGATATAAAGGTTTAACTAATTTTGACAAGAAGTCCTCTTGGGTGGATAAATCATTTTTTTCGGCATTACTTCTCTGGCGGATTTGATATGTTAATCTTTTCCAAAAACTCCCACGGCTAAAACCGTGGGAGTTTGCTGATCTGGGCATAACTATCCTTGATTTGCCAAAACTATTGGGTCCTACGTTCTGTTTCTGGCAAACACCTTCTTTGTGATTTTTACTGCCGCATTGGAGCCCAGTATAAACGATTTTTCTTCCTTCTTTATAAGGTAATGGGGAATCTCCTGTCTTTTTATGAGATCCTCATAGTTCTCACCTTTTACCAGTATAAAAGTATTACCATTTTCAATAAGAACAACCGGAGGGCGGGGGAGCCCATTATAATTACTGGCCATGGGGTAAGTATAGGCACCAGTACAGGTTATAACCATAATATCTCCTCTTTTGGGTTGAGGCAGGACTATATCCTTGATGAGGACATCCCCTGTCTCACAGAGCCTGCCTACAATAGAAACTTTTTCAGCTGGTCGACTAGAATGGTCACCAACCAGGTATCCTTTGTGTACTGCAGCATATAGAGCTGGACGGATATTGTCCGACATGCCACCATCAACAGGAACTATTGTGCCCTGGCCAGGAATTTCTTTAGGTGCCCCCAGAGTATAAATGGTGTACCCGGCCCTGGCAACGATGCTTCTACCAGGTTCAATCATTAGCTGAGGAACTGGAAGCCCCAGGTCTTTTGCGGTGGACCTGAATAGAAAGCTGATCCTTTTCAGCATCTTTTCCAGGGGGAAAGAACTGTTTTCCTGCTGGTAGGAACTGTAGAAACCTCCGCCCAGGTTCAGTATGAAATCGTCTTCATACCAGAGCTGAGGGTATTTTGCGGCAAACAATAACAGTTCATAAGCCATCCTTATGTAGATGCGGTAGCTCTGAATTTGCGAGCCAATGTGGCAGTGCAAACCCCTGACCTTAATATGCGGGGAGGCTGCCAGAAGTTTTAATATACTCTCTGCCTGTCCTCCTCCCATGCTCAAACCAAACTTGGAGTTGTTGCCTGTTTTCAGGTGGGGATGTGTTTGAGCTTCAAAAGGAGGCATTACCCGCAGCATTACCGGCACCCTAACCCCCAGATCTTCTCCCATAACCATGATATCCTCGGCTTCTTTTTGATTGTCTATTACCAGTGCTCCCAGGCCGGCTAGCACAGCCTCCTCAATCTCCTGGCGGCTTTTATTGTTTCCGTGGAAGATTATGTCCTGGGGAGGGAATCCGGCCCTCAGGGCCATGTGGAGCTCCCCTCCGGAAACAACATCCAGCCCCATTCCTTCTTCTTCCATGATGCGGCAGATACCCATATTCAACATAGCTTTACCGGCGTACATGATGTGATATTTCAGGCCGTATTTCTCCATTAAACTTCTATACTCCCGGCACCTGTTTCTTATCTCCTGGCCATCAAGAACCAGGAGTGGTGTTGAATATTTCTTAACAAGTTCTGCAATCCTGACCCCGGCAATAGCGTTATTGCCACAAAACGTTTGTGAACTGTAATTGAACAAAGCACTCACTCCTCGAAAAACAAAAGGGTTGTGAGCAGCCACAACCGATAATAACAATACGGCTGGAATAGCTCTTCACTGGTAAACAGTGACAGTCCTGCACCTATCAAGTGCAGACCCAGCAAAAAACAATACAGGTTGTTTTTTGCTTCGGCACTCAACCCTGCAGCAGTTCACTGGACCTGCTCCTCCCTGCTGTTACTATTGAGTGCAACCTCTACCCCTATGTTTATTAATTTCAATGATATTAACATAATTAGTCACTATTGTCAACTATTTATGGAAAAACGCTTGACTGTAGTTTATTTTTACGGATAAACTAGCCACTTTCCAGCTGACATGATTAAATGTAAGTCGGCTGTTACCACCTGATACCCATGCCTATGGCTCCCGGGCTTCGCCATTTTATGGCCAGGTGAGAGTCACTGTGAATGCCCAGGGAAATGGAGGTATCCAAACCCTCCCTGCTGACTGTTCCCCGGCAGGAAACTATTATCCTATTGAGTGTAAGCTCCCATTCCAGTCCGGCCAGCAAGTTTAAATTGTCCGGTTTTTTCTCCAGGCCTCCACTTATCCAGAGGCGAGAAATGAAGGAACTGAATAGATCGTACTGGATCTGTCCTCGTAAAAGTTTTTGATTTCCCTCCAGGAGCATTCGCCAGCGGTAGGAGGGAGAAAAGCCCAGTTCCACTCCGGCATCTTCCGGGCTGCCCCAGAAAAAGAGGGAGTGTTTCTCCCGTTGTGGAGTAGTGTCCTGGAAGCAGAGCTCAGGTATTTCCTGGAACAGGGTGTGGAGCCACATATATTCCCGCTCATAAAGATGTTCAACGTCTGGACCCTTTAATAATATGGGGCCCATCATATCTGTATGAAGCAGGCTGGTGTGATTGGCAGTCCGGGCATAGATTCCCGGCGGAATCTTAGGAGGCTCAACCACAATGGCCAGGTCGCCGGCCAGGGGATTGGTAAAGAAATTGTAAACATTACAGGGG
>PUNT01000175.1 GCA_003551905.1 Halanaerobiales bacterium | reverse complement strand
TATTTTTATAACAGTATGGTAAACCTGGGCTGGTCCCATCCCCAGGAAACTCTCTTTTCTTTTCCTGCTACCCTTACCCGGGAGAAGGAACTCTCCCTCTACCTGCTCCTGGCTGCCCTGCTACAACCCTCTCTGGTGATTCTACAGCATCCAGAAGGCCCTGGCTGTGCTTATCATGCCTTTGAAAGTATCTCTCTTTTGAAGAGGAGTTCTCGGGACTATAATACAGCTTTCTTTTTTCTCACATCTTCCCCCGGCCCTTATCTGGAACAGGCCAGCCATATTGCCATATTTTTCCGAGGACATTTGCTAGAAGAAGGTCCCGGGGAAATGATACGGGACAAACCTCTCCACCCTTATACTAAAGAACTATTTAATAATAGTCCTAAAGAGGTTAAATACCCCATTATAGCCCACAGGACACCCACCAATGGCTGTCCTTTTCATCCTCTGTGTCCAGAAGCTCTGCCTTCTTGTGGCTGGGAAGGAAAAGACTTGCAATATTTTTTGACCGAGCTTAGGTACAACCCCTCCCAAAATGCTGAAAAGGAAGAAAAAGTCATTAATGCCATAGCCTCAACCAGATTAGCCGGCACTGACATAGCCATTTCTCTCAGCTCAGACACTGATCTGGTCTGGCAGGATCTCATGGACAACCTGCAGGAAGTTATGGCCTGCAGACAAAAACCCATGGCAGAAGCCTGCCAGGACATGTATTATCATCAAGGAGAACTCTACCTCTCTTTCCCCAGGATAAAACCTCCTGCCATCAAGGATTTAGGGCAAAGACATAAGGTCGCCTGCCATTTTTACTGATAAAAAAACCGGGGAAATTTACTCCAGTTTTTCTTTTTAATACCCAAGAAAAAGAGGTGATGAAAAATATGTCCAGAATAGAAATGATCGAACCTGATAAAGCAAAAGGAAAAATGGAGGAAGTTTATGGTAAGTTCAAGGGCAAACTGGCCAATATATTGAAGGTTCATTCCCTCCACCCTGATTCCTTAGAAGCTCACTGGAATTATTACCGGATTATCATGATGGGACCATCTCCCCTCCCTCGCCAGACCAGAGAAATGATTGCTGTAATAGTTTCAAAAACCAATAACTGCCAGTACTGAATTGAGCATCATGGAGCGGCGCTTCATAAACTGGTACAGGACAAAGAACTGGTGGAAAAAATCATAGAACATAACTGGCAAACAGATCTGCAGGACAAAGATATTCAAGCCCTGAACTTTGCCAAAAAGCTAACTCTTTCTCCTGGATCCATGACCGATGAAGATGTAGAAAAACTTCGCCAGGTGGGATGGGATGACAGGGCAATACTGGATATCTGCCAGGTAACTGCTTATTTTAACTTTGTCAACCGGATGGCAGAGGGCTTAGGAGTGCAGCTGGAAAAAGACTGGATATAATTGAAAGAACCCCGGCCAGGCCGGGGTTCTCTGTTTTCTAGAAGCTACTTAAAGCTCCAGTGGTTGATGTAGTAGATGGGTATCTTGAAGGGATCCCATAGTTCTTCCGGAATATGCAGATTTTCATTATAGACATCCCCGACTAGTGGCCAGTATAGAGGATAATCTGCTACATCATCCATGGCAATTTCCTGGACCTGATGATAGAGCTTCCAGCGCTCATTGTCATCTATTGTCCGCCTGATCTCATCGATTAATTCATCAACTTTAGGGTTATTATATACTCCAAAGATGGGGTTCCAGCTGGACTGAGAATGCCAGGATTCCACAAAACCTATGGGTTCAGGCACACCAGCGCTCCAGCGTTCCCGGAACATGGGAGCTTCTCCATCAGCAGTAACATCCAGATAAGTTCCCCATTCTACTGTAACAACTTCCGCCTTAATGCCGATTTTGGCCAGCTGCACCTGAATCTGCTGAACCTCCTGTATTCTTTCCCGATAACCGGCCGGGGCAAATATTTCAGTTTCAAAGCCATCAGGATATCCTGCTTCTTCCAGCAGCTGTCGGGCTTTTTCAAGGTTCAATTCATAAGCATTGGCTTCCTCTGCAAAAGCCGGGTGGAAAGAAGGCACACGACCTCTAGCAGGCACTGCCATCTCACCCCGGGTAAGGGCAATCAGCTCATTAACATCAATGGCATAGGCCACAGCCTGGCGGATCCGGGCATCATTAAATATGGAATCTTCACGCTTGTTGAAGCAAATCCGGTGATCTTCCATCTTCTGATAGGTGCCGAATGCAAGGCCTGAGCCCGGAGTGGCCTCCAGGTCCATGAACTCATCAGCAGGCATTTCAGGCATAAAGTCCACAGCGCCGGTTCGCAAAGCCATTATGGCTGTGGATAGTTCCGGGTAAAACCGGAATTCAACCCTATCAATGCTGGGTTCCTGTCCCCAGTAATCATCAAATTTCTCCAGCACAATGCGGCTTCCCGGCACATGCTCAACAAACTTGTAGGGACCCGAACCTATGGGGTGACGTTCATAACCATCCCAGCCCACTTCTTCTATATAGTTCTTGGGGAGAACATGCCCCCGGATACGGGCCAGGGTTAAGAAAGTCACGTCTGTTTCCTCAAGGGTCAGACGCAGGATATAATCGCCTACAAGCTCAATATCCTCAATACCTGTATAATAGCGGTGATGAGGTGAACCCAGGTTTTCATCCATGAATGATTCATAGGTAAATTTCACATCATGAGCTGTTAAAGGATCGCCATTGTGAAATTTAATTCCTCTGCGAATTACAAAAGTTATAACAGTGCCATCTTCTTCTACAGAAAACCTCTCTATTATTGCATTGTTGGGTGAAAAACTGCCATCTTCATCTACAGTGATTAGTGGATCACAAATTGAACCCAGGACAAAACCTGTTTCAGTATCCTGATAAGTGATGGGATTCAGCTTTGAAGGTTCCACCTGAACAGCAATACGCACCTCTGAATCATCTCCGGCAGAAACAAAACCGGCAAAAGCCATGACCATTATCAGAACCATTGAAAGAAAAACTATTTTTCTCATATAATCCACCTTTCGTTTTTTTTCCCCCTTACACATACATCATTTCTCAATATTTATGGCATGCAACCCTCCTTTCATCTTCCAGTTCTTTTAGCATCGGCTCTACTTCCTTACACAAATCCCATACAAATGGACAACGGGGATTAAAATTACAGCCCGGGGGAGGATTGATAGGGCTGGGAACCTCCCCTTCAAGCTGAACTTCCTGTATTATTTTGTCAGGATCCGGTTCCGGAACTGCCTGGAAAAGTCCCTGAGTATAGGGGTGGAGGGGATCCGATAAGAGCAGTTCCTTGGGACCTATTTCCACAATCTTACCCAGATACATCACCCCCATGACATCAGCAACAACTCTGATCATATTGATGTCGTGAGAGATAAAGAAAAAGGTGAGATTCCTTTCCTGTCTTGCTTTTTCCAGTAGTTTTAATATTTTGGTTTGCACAGAAACATCAAGGGCCGATGTGGGCTCATCCAAAAAAATAATATCCGGCTCTACAGCCAAAGCCCTTGCTACTCCAATACGCTGCTTCTGCCCACCACTCAACTCATGGGGAAAGCGAACCATGTGTTCTGCCTGCATCCCCATGGTATGGAGCAACTCAACTATCTGTACCAGGAGTTCCTGTTTTTTCCGGGCCAGCCCATGAATTTTCAGAGGTCGGGAAATGGTATCAAAAACAGTCATCCGGGGGTTCAGTGATAAATGGGGATCCTGAAAAACCATGGCCATTTCCTTCCGTAGCTTGAGGAGTTCATTCTTCCGGTAACTGTTTATATCCCTCCCCTTAAAGAACACCTTCCCTTCAGTAGGTTCCAGCAATCTGAGTATGGTTCGTATGAGGGTGGATTTGCCACAACCAGATTCCCCTACCAGTCCAAACGATTGTCCTTGCCTGATAATCAAATCCACACCATCTACCGCTTTAACCTCACCAGCTGGTGAGTTAAAATACTTTTTTAAACCCTGAGTTTCCAGTAGAATATCCGTCATCTTTTTACCTCCGGTGACAGGCTACGGTATGATTGGGAGCTAATTCTTGCAAAGGTGGAGCTTCCTTGCTGCAAATAGCAATGGCCTCCTGGCATCGAGGATGGAAACGACAGCCGGCAGGAGGATTTATTAAACGGGGCACCGAACCTGGAATTTCTTCTAAAGCCTCCAGTGTTGTTGTGACACCCAGAACCGAATGGACTAACTTATCCGTATAAGGATGCTGAGGGTTTTTAAATAGGTCCCGGGTGGTCAGGTTTTCTGCAATTCTTCCCGCATACATTACCGATACATAATCACAAAGCTCACTGATTACTGCCAGGTCATGGGTAATATATAAAACGGTGAGATTTAGATTTTCTTTAAGATCCCTCAAAACCTTTATGAACTGAGCTTGAATGGACACATCCAGAGCAGTTGTAGGCTCATCAGCTATGAGGAGCTGAGGTTGACAGGCCAGCATCATTGCAATCATTACCCTTTGCTTCATCCCTCCACTTAGCTGATGAGGGTATCTATGCATAAGATTTGCAGCATCAGGGAGCTTAACCCGTTGCAATGCTTCCAGTATTGCCTGATTCCATTTATTTCTTGGAAGATTGCTGTACATGCTTACTGCTTCCTCTATCTGATACTTTATAGTGAAAAGGGGGTTAAGGGATGAGCCCGGGTCCTGAAAAATCATGGCTATCTCATTACCCCTAATTTGTTTCTCCATTTGCTTTTCCGTGAGCTTTAACAGGTCTATATTACCATAGTGGATGCGGCCACCTTTGATTCGGGCATTATTATCCAGCAGGCGAAGAACTGTCTTGCCGGTGACACTTTTTCCACAGCCTGTTTCACCAATCAGACCATGGAAGGTTCCTTTTTTAACCTCCAGTTCCACTCCGTCAAGGGCTTCAACATCCCCCTCTTCAGTATCAAATGCAACCTTTAAATCCTCAATTTTTAATATTATCTCTTCCATGCTTTTTGCTCCTTAGTCATTTAATTTCTCTTGCTGGTAGGGTCAAAAGCATCCCGGAGGCCATCACCGATAAAGTTGAAACCCAGAACTGTGAACATAATGAAAAAGCCGGCAGAAGTTGAAATCCAGGGAGCTCTGGTTATATAATCCCGACCTGCAGCAGCAATAGAACCCCAGCAGGGAAGAGGAGGCTGTACTCCCACCCCCAAAAAACTCAGGGTTGCGCTGGCTATGAGGGCAGTAGGCATCATAATACAAATCATAATTACTGCTGTAGGCAAAACATTAGGAAGAATATATCGCAAAATTACTGAAGGCGTTGATTCACCTATGGAAAAAGCTGCTTCCACAAATTCTGACTCTTTTATGGAAAGAATTTTTCCCCGGACCATCCTGGCATATGTTGTCCAGCCCACAAGTCCAATGGCTATAACCACATTATAAAGGCCCTGTCCCATAATCCCGGCTATGGCCATAGCCAGTATAATTACTGGAAAAGATCTCAATATATCAACCAAACGCATAATAATTTCATCCACCCAGCGGCCCAGGTAGCCTGCCAGAAGACCCAGAGTAATACCAATAAAACCTTCAAAAAGAACAATAAGTATCCCCACCTGCAGGGCTATGCGTGAACCATATAAGAGTCGGGTCAATAAATCCCTGCCCAGTTCATCAGTTCCCAGCAGATGCTCTCGGGAGGGATTCTCCAGACGCCGGAAGGGATTGGTATCATAGGGGTCATAGGGGGTAAGCAGGGGAGCAAAAATTGCTATGAAAATTATAACCAAAACAAAAGAAAGACCTACCATAGAAAGGCGATTGCGCTTGAATCGCAACCAGGTAAGGAACAGCTGACTGGTTCTTTTTTGCTTGAGTTCCTTGATTTCTTTTTCAATATTTTCAATGTTAACAGCTGTATTCATTTTTTGCCTCCCTCTACCCGGATACGAGGATCTATAAGGCTGTAAACCAGGTCAGCCAGTAAATTTGCCAGAACCACTGTAATGGCAATTATGAGCAGAATCCCTTGAACCACTGGAAAATCCCGGGCCAGGACACTGTTCACCAGAAGCGAACCCATGCCCCCCCAGGCAAAAACCACTTCTACAACTACTGAACCGGCAATTACCCAGGGCAAACGAAGTGCCAGCATGGTTATCATGGGGATCATAACATTGCGGAGAGCATGGATACCCACCACCCGAATATATTTAACACCTTTAGCCCGGGCAGCACTTATGTACCCCTCATTCAAAACTCCCAGCATTTCAGCACGCATGGGACGGGCAAACCAGGCTTCTTCCTGCAACCCTATTACCAGGGCTGGAAGAATAACCGATGAAAAACCAGTCAGGCCGCCAATGGGCACCCAGCGTAGCTGTAAGCCAAATATATACAAGAATATTATGGCCAGCCAGAAACCCGGTATGGAGATCCAGAACATGGCTTGAAATGTACATAAATAATCAAGCCAGGAGTTTTGTCTTAAAGCAGCAAAAATCCCCAAAACACTGCCCAGGGTAACAGAAATAAATAACCCTGATAGAGTTAACATCAGGGTAATACCAACCCGATCCTGAACCAGTTCCAGCACCGGTCGATTATAACGGATGGAAGTTCCGAACTCTCCCTGCAAGATATTGCCCAGCCAGGTTATATACTGAATATGCAGGGGATGATCCAGGCCATACTGTTCTTTCAGTATGGCGATATTTTCCTGCGTAGCATAGGGGCCTAACATAATCCGTACCGGGTCTCCTGGCGTAAAATGCAGAATCAGAAAAGTAACCAGAGTAACCCCGATGACAATTGGAATTGTCCTCAGTAGTCTTCTAACAACATAACCACTTTTGCCCATTTTTTCCTCACCTCATTACCATATTCAGCCATTTGTTTTCATGTATTTATCAGGAAAAAATTGGTCATAAGTAGTCTTTAGACAAAAAATTAGAGATTCCTGCTAAGGAATCTCTGTAATACCCGATATTAAATTAACATTTTCTGCAAAAATGTGCTGCGGAGGGTGAATTTAGCCCATATTGCCTGGCTGGAAGATAATGATTACACTTTTTAGCAGTAATTATTTTGCACTTCAAGTCCATTTTTCTATCTTTTTTCTATACCTATAGCTACAGAACCATGAGCCAGTTTTAATTCCCGAGTTATGGGTTCATTTAACTCATCCTTAAACTGGAAAGTATCGGCGAGGGCTTCTTTTTTAATATACTCACCGTGTTCTTCTAGGCTTTCTTTTATGACTCCCTGGGCTTTGCATGCAAGGTTGATCCGGGTATCCACTTCCAGTCCCCCGTCTTTCCTAAGAGTTTGAATATGTCTCAGAACATCCCGGGCAATTCCTTCTCGCAATAATTTCGGCGTAATTTCCGTATTCAGGGCCACAACCATACCTCTATCTTCTGCTACAGCAAATCCCGGTCGGGGATCTTTCTGTATTTGTACCTCGTATTTCTGGAGAGCTATCTGTTCACTGTCAAGGTTCAGAATTATTTGTCCCTCCTGCTCTAGATCATTTATGGCCTGTAGAGGGTCAAGAGAACTGAGAGCTTTTTGAATGGCAGGAATTTTTGCCCCGTATTTTGACCCGAGTACAGAAAAATCAGGTTTTATCCGGTACTGGAAAAAATCAGTGCTGCCTGCAGTAGTTTTGATCTCCTTAACATTAAGCTCATCCTTGATAATCTCCTGCCCCTCCATCAACCAGTTGCCCACAGATTCTTCAGCTGCCACTTCCAGGGTCTGCAAAGGCTGACGAACCTTAATACCAGCTTGATTACGGGCAGAATGACCCAGACTGCACACTTCTTTTACAGCAGCCATCCGGGCTGTTAAATCCTTATCCAGATACTCCCTTTTAAAAGTGGGGAAATCACAAAGGTGAACACTTGCCGGTTCATCAGGTAGAACAGTTCTAACCAGGTTCTGATAAATGTCTTCAGCTAAAAATGGGAGTATAGGAGCCAGTAGCTTGGTTACAGTTACCAGGGTATAATAAAGGACACTGTAAGCTTGATTTTTATCTTCATCCCCTTCACCTTTCCAGAATCGGCGCCGGTTTCGCCGCACATACCACCGGGAAGTGTCCTCAATCAACTCGTCCACACTGGCAACTGCCTTCACAGTATTATAAGCAAAAAGGGCCTTATCAACTTCTTCTATGGCCACCTGAACTCTGGCCACCATCCACCGGTCCAGAATATTTCCGTCCTTCTGCAGAGAGATTTGCTGAGAACTACCTTCTGGTTGCCAGCTATCCAGGCGGGCATAGGTGGTAAAAAAGGAATACACATTCCAGAGGGTTAATAGTTTGCGCTTAACTTCATCCCCAACCTTATAACCAAAATTCAAGTTGACGTTAGGATTCTGGGAAGTATAGATATAGCGCATTATATCAGCACCCATTTTCTCCACAGCTTCATCAAACCAGATGGCATTTCCCCAGCTCTTGTGCATGGGCCGGCCGGTTTCATCATGAACTTTTTCATAAGTCATAACATATTCGTAGGGAGCGGTGTTCTCCAAAACTGTACTCATGAATAGAAGAGAATAGAACCAGAGGCGAATCTGTTCCCTCATTTCCACCACAAAATCAGCCGGAAACCACTTCTTCCAGTATTCATACCCTTCAGAACCATTGAGATAACCCAGGGTGGAAAAAGGCACAATTCCTGCATCAAGCCAGCAGTCGCCAACTTCGGATATTCTTTCTACTGCTTCACCACACTCTGGACATTTAACTTTTATATTATCTATCCAGGGGCGGTGTAATTCTGGCAGGTAAAAATCACCGTCAACTGCCCTTTCTTCCAATTCCTTACGGGACCCAATTATGGTTACCTGCCCGCAGCTGCAGGGATAAAAAGGCAGGGGTAACCCCCAGAACCTCTTCCGGGAAATACACCAGTCCCCCATATTGTTGAGCCAATCAGCCATGAGCTTTCCTGCATAACTGGGCTGCCAGGAAACCTGATTGCTGTTCTTTAGCATGGGCTCCCGCAGTGGTTCACAATTGATGAACCACTCCCTTTCCAGTCGGAATACCAGATCTTCACTGCACCGCCAGCAAACAGGATAGCGGTGCTCATAATCATCTGTATGATAAAGATATCCTTTTTCCTGCAGGGATTTGAGAATATCTTCTTCTACCTGGGCCACATTTTTATTGCTGAGAAAGCCAAAACCGGACCGGTAATTACCATCCTCATCTATGGGAGCTATTACCGACAAATCATATTCCTGGCTCAATTCATAGTCTTCAGCACCACATCCCGGCGCTATGTGGACAATGCCGGTGCCTTCCTCGCCGCTAACATCGGACCAGGCAATTACCCTGTGATCTACACCCTCCTGCACCTCCAGCTCCTGGAAAGGGCCATTATAGGGGATATTCAGGAGTTCCTCACCTTTTACTTTTTTAACTTCCTGATAATTCCCCTGCAGTCTCTCCCTGGCTTCTTCAGCAATCCAGCTTCTTCTGCCATCTTCCTCTTCCACCAAAAGGTAGGTCAAATCAGGACTAACTGCCAGAGCTGTATTGGCCGGTAAGGTCCAGGGTGTTGTGGTCCAAACCAGAAAATATTCATCTTTCCTTTCCTTTAAAGGCAAACGGATGAAAACCGAAGGGTGAACCATATCCTTATAAGAATCTGCCAGTTCATGTTGAGAAAGGGAAGTCCCGCAGCGCATACACCAGGGCATAACAGTATTGCCCTGATAAAGAAGGCCTTTTTCCTGGCATTTCTTAAGAAAATGCCAGATATGCTCAATATTGTTGTCAGTCATTGTGTAGTACGAATTATCCCAGTCCATCCACTGTCCCAGACGTTTTGACTGTTGAGTTTGAATACCAGCATACTTGTTAACCCGTTCACGGCAGGCCCGGGCAAATTTATCCAGTCCAAACTCTCTGATTTCCCGCTTGGAATTAAGGGATAATTCCTTTTCAACCTCTACCTCTACCCACAATCCCTGACAATCAAACCCATTTTGGTACCTCTGATCATATCCATGCATGGCCCGGTGACGCTGAAAAACATCCTTATATGTGCGCCCCCAGGCATGATGAACTCCCATGGGATTGTTGGCAGTTATGGGGCCATCAAGGAAAAAGTACCGTTCATTTCCCCTATTCTTTTCCACCAGCTCGTTAAAAGTATTATTCTCCTCCCACATCTTGAGAATCTTATGCTCTAGGGCAACAAAATCCGGACTGCTGTCAACTTCTTTGAACATATTGCTCCCTCCTATCAAAACTTAAAAAACCCCTATCCGCAAAGGACGGGGTTAACCGCGGTACCACCTCTATTGACCCTGCAAAAAAGGCCCTCTCTGTCGGGCATCAGGTAAATGCCCTTACCCGGCTAACGGCAGGTTACCGGTCGACCTAATTCCCATCTTTGTGGTTTCAGTCGACAGCTCCCAGGTGATCTTCCCTGTATTCTATCTCGCCGGCTCTCACCAAACCCAGCTCGCTTGGAAATAGAAATTTACAGGTACTCTCCTGTTCACAGCCTATTTGTAAGATATTTTACCACAGTGCAAGGGGACAGTCAACAAAATGTAAGTTAAAACCTGCAACGAATAATAATATTCACCCGGTCAAAAATCAATCTATTTTCAATATAGAACCGGTAGTTTATTAAGAGTTCCCCCTGCATGCTGCAAAAAAGCCTGATAAATTGCAAAACTCAGCTTCTTTGAAATCAATTGCTTTATCTTTTAAATTCCAGTGCAGGTACAGGCAGATACTGATGAATAATCCTTCCATCTCCAAGCTGCCCGCTACTATTCCTGCCCCAGACAAATAATATATCCTGGGAATTCAATGCCAGGTTATGACTGCTGCCTGCAACTATATCCACGATTTCCCATAACCCTCTGACCATAACCGGCTCATAACGGTTCTGAGTTCCACCATCACCCAGTTGACCAAACTCATTACGCCCCCAGGCCCAAACTGTGCCATCTTTTTTCAAGGCCAGGGTATGAAATCCCCCTCCGGCGACCTTCACCACTTCTTTTAAACCACTGACCATTACTGGCACAAGGCTATCTTCATTGTTGCCTGTTCCCAGCTGACCATTAAAATTATAACCCCAGGCCCAGATGGTCCCATCTTCCCTTAACGCCAGGCTATGTCTGTAACCGCAGGCAATAGCTACCACATCCTCAATTCCTTTAACCTGTACTGGCACCAGACTATTATTGAGAGTTCCATTTCCCAGTTGACCATCGCTATTTGATCCCCAGGACCAGATAGTTCCATCTTTTCTCAAGGCCAATGAATGAAAACCACCTGCAGAGACTGCCACCACGTCATGTAAACCTTTCACTTCAACAGGCACTGAACTATTCTTCTGGGTACCATCTCCAAGCTGCCCGGAGGAATTGCTTCCCCAGATCCAGACAGTTCCATCTTTTCTTAAGGCCACTGAATGATGACCTTCACTGCTCACATCCACAATATCCCAGAGATTTATGACCTGAACTGGTCTACTTCTATTGATGGTTGTGCCATCCCCCAACTGACCAAACTCATTTTGTCCCCAGGCCCAAACTGTACCATCTTTCCTAACAGCCAGGGTATGAAAGCCACCACCTACTACAGCAGTAACATTTTCCAGTGCTGTAATTTGACTGGGAACATGCACATGCCGGTTCCCTCCATCTCCCACCTGCCCATACTCGTTACGCCCCCAGGCATAGAGTGTACCATCACTCAAGAGGACAGCACTATGATGCCATCCACCAGCCAGATCTACTGTCTTTATCTCGACTATTAAGGGGGCAAAATATGCTACGACATTCTTTTCCCTATCTATGGTAATATTTAAGGATTCCCTTGCTTCTTCTGTAACCCCACCAATCTCCCAACGTTCAAAAACCATCCCCTCCTCTGGCCGGGCCAGGAGAGTCACCTCCTCTCCCAGCTCATAGGATTCTTTTTGGGGATTCCAAAGAACACTACCACTTCCTGAAGGATTTACTTCAACTGTTAATGCATAGGTAGGAACAGGTAATGGGACAAATCGGGCTAAAACCTTTTGATCTTCATCTATCTGAATGGCTACCCATCCTTCTTCATATAACTGGCCATTGATTTCCCAGGCAAAAAACTCAAAACCTTCCCTGGCCTCTGCTGAGAGAAAAACCTGAGTACCATCAAGGTAAACATCTTCTTCCGGTAAAACCAAAATGAAACCTGAATCATATGGTTCAACCAGCATTTGAAGACTAAAAGTACTGATTGGTTCAAAAAAAGCAACAATCTCTCTATCTTGATCCACTGTGAAGCTAAAAATTTCTTCCAGGTCCTCTATTATCTGGTCATCAAGAAGCCAGGAGCTGAAAATATATCCCGCTGCAGCTTCGGCTTTTATTCTGATTTCCTGGCCAAGTTCATATATTTCTGACATGGGCTCATAAATAACAATACCAGCATCACCTGGCTCTGCACCAAAAGACAAGGTGAAGGTTTGCCGGGCAAAGCGAGCTTCTACCTTTTGATCTTTTTCCATCAGCAATGAAAAATTGGGATCATAAGCCAGTACCTCTCCATCCAAAACCCATTCTGTGAATTCATATCCCTCCCGGGGTATTGCACTAATATTAACCACATCTCCAAAAGCATATTCATCCTGTAAGGGGGATCTAGTAACCTGGCCGGCTCCCGGGGGATCTATCTTCATAGACAGGGCAAAAACCGGTGGCAGTTCCGTAAAGCGGGCTTTTACCCATTGATCTTTTTCCATCAGCAATGAAAAATTGGTGTCATAAGCCAGTACCTCTCCATCTAAAACCCATTCTGTGAATTCATAACCTTCCCCGGGTATTGCACTAATATTAACCACATCCCCAGAAACATATTCATCCTGTAAGGGGGATCTAGTAACCTGGCCGGCTCCCGGGGGATCTATCTTCATAGACAGGGTAAAAACCACTGGCAGTTCCGTAAAGCGGGCTATTACAGATCTATCCTGGTCCATGCTAATCATTATTTCCCTGTCATCAAAAACAACACCATTTATCTCCCACCCTAAAAACAGATAACCTTTCTGTGGTAAAACCTCAAGAGTTATATTATCTCCTGAATGATAGTAATCTTTGACTGGCAAGTAGCTTATCCTCCCTGCGTCTGCCGGTTCCATTGAAATTGATAAATCATAGGTAAGGACTATTTCAGGCTCCTGGAAAAAGTGGGCCACTACCTCCTTATCTTCAAGCATCATTATTTTAAGGAAATCATCTTCCTCTGGCATGATTTGCTGGTTAATTTCCCAGCAGCAAAAAATATAGCCTGGAGCTGGGTTTGCTTGCAAGTATACTTGCTCCTTCTGTGTATAAGCAGGCTGCCAGGGCTCTATGACTACATCTCCCCCATCCAGAGGTTCCACCTGGTATTGCAAAGAAAAAACCGGCGGTATTTCCTGGAAGTAAACTGTAACCTTAATATCTCTTGCCATCTCTAAGGCAAGCACATCCTGGTCCTTGATGAATTCCTGGCCATCAACCTGCCAGCCCAGGAGCAAGAAGTCATCTTCAGGCCAGGCTGTAATCATTACTCCCTCACCGGAACTGAATATGTGCTCACCGGGTCCCGGTTCTACCTGCCCATGTCCATCTATTTCTACCAGCAGGGTAAAGGTTTCTTTTTTTGTTCCATAGTAAACTACCAGGAGAATAATTATAGCCATGATTAAAATAATGGTCAGGGAAAATTGTAATCTTGCAGTAAACTTTTTTGCCATGGGTTAACTCCTTTCCCCTAGATATTTCATCAAATATCAAACACATAGATAACCGGTATTATAATATTCTCTGCTGCCAGCTGTTCTTCAGTAATTTGAATAGTGAACTCTGCCATCTCACCTGCAGTTGTATAGGAAGGTAAAGAACTGCTCATAATCCTGATGGTATGTTCTCCCAGGGGCACATTTTCCAGATAAAAAGTTCCATCCCGCCGGGTATAAATAGTTCGGTTCAAGCTTTCAATATATAGTTCCACAAAAGATAATGCTTCATCTCCTGCATCAAAAACACCGGTGCCGTCATAATCTAAAAAGATTCGTCCGGAAATTATACCGTTCAGGGTCAAACCAAAGTAAACAAATAAATTTTCGTTTTCTCTGATTTGAACTATTTTTCTATCGGTCACAATTGAATATTCTGCATACAAAGCATCCAGATCAAATCCCAGTCTGTAAATATCCGGCCGGACCCGTTCAAACATAAACATCCCTTTTTCATCCGTCACTGCCCGACGTCCCTCAAGACTCATCTGAATCCCCTGCAGCAGCGGTTCTCCTTCATCATACACACCATTCCCATTCTGGTCCAGAAAAACCATACCGGCAATAAATTGCTGAGGTTCACTGCTGATTGAGGGTTTTAGACCAAGGACTCGATCTGTGGTAAAACCAATGGTTTGCCCTACAGATATTTTAAATAAATGCTCAGGATTGGGTTCAAAAACTGTAGGGAAAGACCGGCGGGCTTCAAAATCAATCTTCAGCTGTGACTCAAAGGTATATCCCAGGTTAACACCAAAACTCCATTGATGAGTTGGCCGGGTAGCAACCGGCGATTTATAACCTATGCTAAATGCAGTGTCAACCCTCCTATCCAGCAAGTACTGCTTGAAACTAAGCTCAGCACTATAATAATCATCATTAACAAATCCCAGGTAATTATATTCACCCTTGAGTCTCAGGGAAGAATCATGACTGAAATAATGGAGCAAACTCAGGTCAATTTTGCCCGTATTTAACTCCAGCTGTCCCCCAGTCTTTTCATTTAAGGAGGCAGTTACTTTGCCAAAACTGGAGATAAAAGTATCCCTGCCTATACTCCATCGCAGACCAACATCATACTCCAGAACTGCTTCCTGTAATTCTCGGTCTATACCCTGGCCCAGGATCTCTGCGCTGGTAGATAATCGCAAGGAACTTGTCAGGGCATGGGAAATATTAGCCTTTAAGCTCAAACTCTCTAAATAGTTGGTTTCATCCGGTTCAAAGTCAAAAAATGAAACAGAATAATCCACCTTGCCTGTTCCCTGAGTAGTGGCTGTTCTTCTTGTATGCTCCAAGCCTAACCCTGCTTCTCTAAAATCAACTATTGTTTCAGTATTATCAGCAAAAGAACCAGTTCCAAGATTGCCCTTTAGCAAACTGCTGCTATGCCAGCTGTCCTGATGACTGAAAGCCATGAAAGCCCTGTTGGCAGATTGGTATTCCATCCCCTGCAGGGAGCGAAAAAATACGCTCTGCACGTTTAAACCCCAATCACCTGTAAGGTCCTGGGAAGCCCCCAGCCCCATTGTAAAGCCGGGATTAACCTTGATGGGATCTCTCACTTCTGGAGGAATATAGGAACATGATGCCTCTAGATGGGCATCAGCTAGTCCTAAGAGGAAAGACCCATGCAAACCACTCTTCAGCTTATCATCTTTAAAGCCTGTAAGCAGGTCTATTTTGAATACAGTATTATCAAAACCTCTTGCCGTAACACCCACTATTGAACCAAGTTTCACGTGCTCATCTCCTGTTAGTGTGTAGGGAGAATCAGCGATGAATTCCCAGCCAAAGGATAGGTTGGGCGTAAAAGCCTTGTTGTATAATATTCCCAGCATGTTGCCTTCAGGAGTTCTATCCTGAGCGCTCCTGTATTGACCGGTCAAGACTGCCAGTTCTTCTGTGCCCGCAGGTAAAATCCCCGGTGCCCCAACAACTGTGGATACTATTGTATCCTTAACTTTTCCATCAGCCCCCCTGATAACTACCCTTATCTCGTTAACCCGGTTTTTCACAAGGGGAACTTGTTCAAAAAGATAGGCCTCTTCTTCATAGATAAATTTCTCACCATAGGGAACTCCATTTATGAAAACCGAAACCCGGTCACCCACATCTGCTTGGCCAATAATTGAAGTGTAGGGTATGGTCTGACTGGAAAAAGTTATTGGCGAAGAATACAGAGATCCCCGGAAACTCTTGCGCCCCAGTGTTTTGGGCATCATCATAACATAATCCCCAAGGACAAATAAAATATCCTCCCCTATATATGTTGCCCGCAATAAAGGCACAGAAAGCTTCAACTCACCCCGGGTTATGTTATAGAAGGAGTTTAAACCAACATCATAAAACCAGTCACCAGCCCGGCCGTGAATATTGATAATCTGCCGGCTCCCATAGCTGAACTCTTTTCTAATATCGCTCTTGGCTTCAAAAGAAACCTGATAGCTGATAGAGCCCAAAGAATAGTCCGGACCTACAATATCAGGAGCTAACTCAACTCTGGGTCTTTTCCTCAAGGTCAAATCCAGATCTTCTTCCAGATCATCCTCCAGAGGCCAGTCACCAGTTATAACTATTTCCTGACGCCGGAGATCCCATTTAATAAAAACATCTGTTAAGGCCTCAATAAGCCTGGGAGTTACATAAAAATCACCTTCATATAAAAGAGGGGGCTCAGAAGCCCATCCTGGATGTTCAATGTAAATTTCGTGGTTGAAGTCTATGTCACAACTTCGACCACTGGGGGTGTGGGTAATAGTTAATACATTTTTTTCCCGCTGATAGGTAGTTTCCAGCTCCAACCTGACTGCAAGATGACCAACGGGAATTAAAACATAATCAGGCATCTGGATTATCTCAAAGAAATAATCACTGTGTATTATCCTTTCTTCGGAACGAATATGTAAAACTACAAAAATTACATCAAGGTAATAAGCATCAACTTTGACTTGTAATAGAAGAATACACAACAAAATACACAAAAAAAATATAATACTTAGGGTTTTGTAGCCATGTTTTTTCTGCAAAGTTTATCACTCCCCGTGTTCACTCAACCTTAAATGAAATCAATTCAATCATTTTATCTCTTATGGCCGGGAAGCCAATTTCAACCATGAGTTCATATTCACCGGGAGGATAATTCCCTTTAAGAGGAAAGAATATTCCCCGCACATTTCCTGGCAAAACAACATTTTCTGGCCCTTTACCTTCTTCGATTATCCTTCTTTGCTTATCCAAAACTTTATAATTTATCTGGTACTTTATGTGCACCTGACAGTCATTTCGCACCAGTATAGCTCCCCAGTACTGACCAGGTGCTGGCACATGAACCAACCCTTCAATATATGAAAAGGCAAACTCATAAACAGGAGGTTGCACATAGATAGTTGCACCAACCATGTATTTGACTGTTGCGCCAACCTCTCCTTCTCCAGGTGCATCCTCATGTTCAAAGAAGATAATGCCCCGGCGTTCAAAACCATTATCTGCTTCTTCTTCAGGAGCAGTTACGGTAAATCGGACAATTTGGGACTCACCTGGTCCAAGATCAAACTGCCTGGGGTTAAATCTAATAAGTCCTTCCAGTGTTTCCTTTAAGGTGCCACCTTCCATGTAATCAAGCTCATAGTCCTCATCGAAAGCCCAGTCATAAAGTACGGCAAAGAAGTTTAACTCCCTGTCGGAGGTGTTGGTAACAACTATGGTCCCGGTAGCCCTTTCTCCCACATCCAGGACAAAAAGCTGCACAGGCGGATCCACCCTTATACCGGCACTGGCATAAGAAGATATAACAAGGAAAACTAAGACTACAAAAAGCATACATATAAAGTTTTTACTAATTTCTCTTGAAAAATAC
The DNA here is from genome assembly GCA_003551905.1 of Halanaerobiales bacterium. GTDB lineage: Bacteria > Bacillota > Halanaerobiia > B1SED10-174 > B1SED10-174 > B1SED10-174. The sequence continues at coordinate 2,398 of PUNT01000175.1, read as the reverse complement.
ACTATTGCCACCCCTTATAGATTGATAAGGGCCGGTGCTGGCACCAGCCCTTATTCAGTTTTGTTTCTGTTTGATCTAAACTACCTGCTAAACTCCTTTATTAATTAGGAATTGTTACTGAAGCAGCAGCGAAGGTAATATCCCCTTCATAGCCACCAGCCAGTATGCCAGTGAAGGGAACCCGGAAACGCATGTAGTAGGTATAATCCACCAGAGGAGTGAGTTCTGCAGTGGTAAAGGAACCCAGCTCATAATCTCCTTCCCAGGCAAATGGGTCATCAGGGGTGATCTGCATGAGGATACTCAGTTTTACCTCATCATCATCTACATGCACCATTTCAGTAGCAGATACTGAGAACATGAAGGGGATGTTGGCCCTGAGATTTGCTGTCCAGTAATCACAGGCCTGGATGAAAAGGTTCTGACCGGGTACGCTGGAGAATACGCTGACATTAACTTCTTCCCAGTCTGCATCCACAATACCACCAAACTTGCTGTCAAAGAGCATCCAGTGGCTTTCACCGGTCCGGTCCAGGTGAGCATCGGCACCAGGGCCAATGCTCTTGACTTTAGAATAACCTGCATTACCAATAAGCTCCAGCTCAAGGTAGCAGGGGATGTTGGCCCGGGTGTTGATGGTAACAGAAACATCCTGAACACCTTGATCATAGATGATTTCACCCATTCCACCGGTAACTTTTGCATTGTGAATTGTCCTATAATCTTTGTGTATCAATCCTTGCATTTGGCCAATGGCATCAAAAACATTGACCCTCTGATTGTAAGGAGCCCAGTAATCCCCTCCGAAGGGGTTGGCTGATGCAATTGCAGTCAAGCCCAGCAATAGCACCAGTGCCAGTGTAACTACGAAAAGCTTTTTCATTATTAATTTCCTCCTCATTGGCTTTTAGCCGATTTTTGTTTTGGCCGGTTTCACCATTGGCTCCCCATAACCCCGTTGGTGACCAGTTAAAGGGTTACAGATCTACGCCTCCAATGAGTCAGATAATACGCTGAAAAGATGTAACACCTGACCATAACAACCATATTTACAATGCCGGTCATCTACCACCTCCTGCAAAATTTTTTCAGTAGCTTGTGGTCTCATTATGTATAACCCGGCAGCTGCCGGGGTTATACCCCCTTTAAGGTCTTGCTGGCAAAGCGTGGAAAACTAAAGGAAATGTTATCCTGCCGGCTGGAATTCTGGTGTAATCCTTGATCTCCATGGTGAAGGGTACTTCCACCCAGTAATCTTCCCCGAGAATGGTAGGAACTCCAGAAGCCAGGAGCTGAGGACGAGTGGATATGCTAACTCCCTGAGGATTGACAACCTGGAAGGCCTGTCCCTCTACCTGAAATGCTTTTAGATATAGTTCTTCACCCTGGAATATATCTTCAAGAGCCATAAAACCTGTAAGCTCCCAGTTAACATTCCCGGCAACCTTTATTACCCCTGGAAGCAGAGTATATATGTTGAAACTTTCCCGGGAAGGCCCCATGATTATTTCGGGGCTCTGAGTTTCTATTCTAATCCATGACCCCACTTCAATGCGCAGAGGTAGCTGATAGCTATCTAAGATTTGACCATCCCTACCGATTTCCCTGAAATTGAGAACTGTTTCGTATATGCCGGGTAAATCGTATGGTTTAACAGTGTAGGTGAATACCACTGGCAAGCGAGTTAAACCGGCTCCTGAAATTCTATCCAGATCAATAATGGTGTTACCCTGCTTGAGCTGATAAAAACTATCTTCCACCTGAACCTGCAGGCGGTTCAGGGGAATATACTGATTCTGATTTTTGATGGTAGGATTGGTTTGCGCCACTATTTCCAAACTTTTCAGAGCATCCAGATCTACATTAAAATTAATCACTACCGTCTTGTCCATATCTTCAGGAGCGGTGAAAAAACCAAAATTTATTAGAGATAATTCAGGTTTTGCCGCAGCTCCCCCTGACAGCAACAGCAGACCGATTAAAAGAATTAAGATGGTTACCCGACCTGCTTTCAACATAAAAACCTCCTTTTCCTCCGCTTACCTGATTTTCTTAACTCTGCCTGAACAAGTGTTAGAAACTATCACGATTAATGTGGTTCTCTATAGTTGTTTTACTTACAATTGGGCTGGAAAGATCTTCTGGACCAGGTTCATAATTTAGCTGAAAACCGATATCTATACTTTCTCCAACCCCGAGGATGAATCCAGAGCTTTTTTCTTCATCTGATTCAGCCTCCTACAAAAGAGTTATTGTCATCCTTCACTTCTAACAAAAATTTAAACTTTTTCTCTTTCCAGAGCATCATCCATTAGAACGATCATCTCCAGAAGACTTCTAAAAAACCTCTTGCCACCTTCTTTTTCATCCAACCACTGTATATCACCCTGCCAGGTGG
>PUNT01000094.1 GCA_003551905.1 Halanaerobiales bacterium | reverse complement strand
ATAACTTACATCACGCATACAGTGGATGATCTCTTGTGGGGAATCCGCTTCTGGTGGCCTCATCGCCACGGGATTAATGCCGGGGAAATTCGTATCTTCATTCGCCGTCGCATAATTGCGTTGCGATGTAAATACCAAGCCAAAAGGGCACAGTTAGGTTAAACGCCGAGAGGCGATAGAATAAGGAATAATATCATGTGGCCTGACTTTAAAATTGGAAAATGTTGTAAGTCAACTTTGGCATATAATCTGTTCCCATCAATGGGTTGCCATCTTTCTAAATCTAGTAGTTGCTATTGGTATAGTGATGACAGTGGTTGCTATTGGTATAGTGATGACAATGATTTTGGTGGAATGATTGACTTTGAACATGATGCTGGATTAAAAATCACCAAACTTATTGAGAAATTTAAAAATAAGTTTAAAAAGAATAAAAATAACACTTATTACATTTCGACAAAAGAAATGGATAGTTTTAACGAGAATGTTTTTAAAATTATATTGCCACATTTGAGCGCGACTCAAATAATGAAGAAAATTAAGTCTATTGAAAAATCTGCATACGAAAGAGGCATGTCTGATGCAAAAAATGAAGTTAGGAAATCTTTAGGGATTTAAGCAACTTATGCCAAGATGGTTTTTCATTTTTGCCACGTAGCAAACGATCATACAATAAATTTGGAGGGGCCATGAAAACTTTAGATAGCATCCTTGATTCCAATGATTTAGAAGATTTTATTAAGATTGTCAATGGCAGTCTTGATAAAGTTGATGGAAATTTGTCGATTGTCTCCATAGATGGGGTACAATCAGGTGTAATGGCAGAGTGCATGTGCACTTTCGATGTTGTTAAAATCCATTGCAATATAGGTCATACAAGTGATGGATTTGTGGTTGAATCAGAAACTGGAAGTGTGTTTTTCAATCACAAATCTGATTTGGAGCTAACAGCTAATGCCGTGGCTGGATTTCTTTACATCTGAATATTACGCTTAATCTCTTAATCCTCCAAGCACCGAAAATTTGGTTTGCTCCTTAATTTCCTGAGTAACCGCTGGTTAATCAACATCTACCACAGGAGCCACTATGCTTGTAAGTGATCTCATTTCTATTTTATCCACTCAACCACAAGACTTAGAAGTTAAGGTGGTTGTTGGATGGAGCGCTGATTCAGCAGAATCGGATGACGACTCTGAATTAAAAGTCGACAACGACGATGGGGTCATAATGATCCGAGGCTGGCTTAGTGGTTGCGATACTGAACTAGAATTTGAAGACTAGTAAGACTTTAGCGCTGGTTAATCCCCCAACCAAATACCAAGCCCTGCACGATATTGAACGGCTAATTTCCATTTGAGGATTTGTAGCATTCCTTAATCTCCTGAGGGACCGTGCTACGGCGGGGGGCGGGGGGCCGCAGAGCCCACAACCCACGCATAACACCCCATTTATTTTAGATGATAAGGAAAGACGGCTATGGCTATTACAATCAAAGGAAATGTGGTTTCAGTGCCACGCAATTGTTATGATGCTACATTGCCATGGACTAATGAAATGCATGATTTAGCTATTTCAGCTAATCGAATTGATTCACTGTTTGGATTTAAATATGAGTTTAAAAATCATGAAAGTTCTTCGCGATTTTATGAGCGTTTGTTAACGAAACCAAATAAACGACATATTCTTCGTGTCGAACGCATAAGTATGGGAATTCGTTGGGGGTGTACCTGTCAATCGCATATTCCACCTGGATTTGCTATTTCATGCATTCCCATGACTAATGGACCAGCGCCACTTTGTTGCCCACATTGTGGGGCAGTAAAATGTGAAGCTATTTTATCTTAAGATTATCAAGGAACTTATCCATGAAGATAGCATATTACTATCATCCTTCGAACGCCAAATCCTTTGAGAAGGTCATTGGTATTCCGCTGCTGGAAGTCACTGGAGACGAAAACATGTGTCGTGGTGTTTTCCAGCTTCCTACCGATTTTGACGAAAACGGTTTTGAGCCTTCCAAAGAGGCTAGCAAAATGATCTTGTCCTTTGGGTTCATTAAGGATAAGGTATGCAGGAAAGAATGACATGTCAAAAGTTTACCGTATAGTCACCGACGAGCCAATTGGCATCACTGTCGGTTTTTTACCAAAAGGAGCCGACAGTGATTCTTTTGAGCTTATCCATGATGACGGTGGCGAATTCGTGAAGATCTCAAAAGATGGGTTATCAATTGTATCGGATGTCAACCTCGCCACCGAACCAGACCTGATGATTTGGAGAAACATCAAAGAATACAATGAATGGCTTGAAGAAATGGAAGAATAAACTGATGTTGATAGGAGACACCCCATGAGTTCACGCGATTGGTCCGAAGCTTATTTTGCTGATGAGTCGAGTGTTCATGGCCGTGACCCCATCAATGTCGGGATCGCCACAGCCACCAACGAGATCAACATCCTGATCGACAACGCTCATCGTGCCGATAGCGTCTATCGTGCCGCCAAGAAGGCTAAGGACGATGCGATCGCTTCGATGATTCCTCATGTCGATCCCCTGCCTCCCAAGGTCGAGGCGTGGCTGGAAGACAATGAGGTCGCATATCAGGGCATGCGTCCCATGCCTCAATGGGTAGCCGATGCTGTCGCTGCCTATCGTGCCGCTACCGATGCCTCCCGCGAGGCTGCCACTGAGGCATTCCTGGACTCAGACAATGCCGAAGATATCATCGACGCTCTGACTGCCGCCAAGATCGCTCAGGATGCCGCCTGGAAGGCTGTCCAAGTCGCTCAGGATGCCGCTGATAGTCGTGACCCCATCAAGGGTACTGCCCAGTTCGTGGAGTCTCTGTTTGGAGCAGTGGTCCTGGTCGCTGCCTCATCCTTCGATGCTCAGGCTCTGGCCAAGGCTACGGGCTGGCCCTGGACCACTCACCGCAACGATATGGGTCAGTTCCCCATGATATGGGTCGCTGGCAGTGTCGTGCGCTTCATTCATCATCGGAATCCGGATCGGTTCATTCCGGATCGGTTCGTCCTATCCAAGCACACCGTCCAATGCGGCTTCGACTCTGATGTCCGTCATGCCGCCAAAAACATTGGCATCCCCTGTGATGCCGCTTGAGGAGAGCCAAACCCATGGACCACGGAAGAAAGATCGATGAAAGCGATCAGTGGTCCGCTCATCAGAGTCTGTTAAAAATAATGAGGAGAAATCATGAAAATATTAACAACTATTTTAATAATGTTTCCATTATTATGTAATGGAGCAGAAGCTTCTGAATTTAATGTTGAAGAAATTAGGCTTAAAGACGGAAGAATTTTAGAAGGACGTGTACGTCTAGGTGATAGGCATCAACATTTAATAATTGATTTGATACATACAGATGGAAGAATAATGGGTAGTATCAACACACATGAATTTGATATTGTATCCAGAAGGGTAGTTAGAATACACAAATCAGAAAAAATAGAACCAATAGAATCAGAAGAACAATCAGAACAAAATCAGTTTGATTTTGATAAACAAAAATTTAATCTCGAACAAAATCAAATTAAAATAAAAGAATTAATTATAGAATTAAATTCAAAGAGAGAAGAACGAGTTAAAATCGTAAATGAACTTACAGCACATGTTGAAAGTCGTTTTTGGCCAGAATATCAAGAATGGTTTAAAAATAACAAAGAAAATCTTTTAACATTTCAAATGCGTTCTGGTCAAACGCGTTCTGGCTTTCGTGCAAGGAATAATCTGCATATATACAATAATGCATTAGCTGAATGGCAAAGAAATAAAGATAGCATTAATAATCAAAATAATTTGTTAAAAATCATTATTTCAATTTCGAGTCAAAGACCGGATATTGGGAATGTTGACTGGAGTACAATATTAAATATTAAAGAAAGACAAGATAGTATTCTTTCAACTATCAAGAACCTTTCTGCGGAGTAACGTAACCGGTTTACGAAGACAATTTGCGCCTCTTGCTTTGTGCTGGATGATGTCAGATCACATCCGCATGGACCAGCAAGATGTCGATCCCACATCGCTAGAATTGGGTTCAACAACAATGCACATGAATTTTCCAAATAATGAACTAGCTGCATACAGAAACAGATTAGATTTTGGTTTGCCCACATATACAACAAGGGTATCTGCAGAACGTGGTCGATATCATGTAGGACAAATTGTGTCTTCACCACTAGGGCAGTTGCATATAATTGAGGTGAGGACTTTTAATGAGGGTGATTTGCATCCATTTAATGATGAACTAACACTAGATCAACGACAACAGATACATGGCGTATTTGATGTAATTCGTTTCACTGAAAATAAGGTTATGACTTGGGATATAAAAATTGGGTTTGACCCGTTTTTGTTATTAGAGAGTGAAAATTGTGCTGTTTCTTGCGCGACAGCAAGAAAAAAGAGGGGTCAATAATTATTGTTAATATAGTGGAAAAAGAGGGGGGCCAGCCCTAATACCCTCTCGAATATTTCTCTTTATATTTGATTCCATATGCGAAATATCAAAATATGCTTCTAGAAAGCGAAGCGAGATATTCTTAAATGATTTTTATTTCACCCAATGTGAAAGGATATTAGAATGACTAATAAAAGGATGTTTTGGTTTGATGTTTTCTATGACCAGGATAAATTTCACCGCAATCCAAAGAGCGGTCGCATTTTATCTGATAATGACGATAGTGCTATCGTTGAGTTAGAAAAACGATATCCAGATGACCGATATTATGGTAAAAGAACTATATTTGTGGATTTAATTATCAAATCAAAATGTAATATAAACGAACTTAAAGATGAAATTCAAGAACTCCACGAAAAAATGAAAGAGAAAATAAAACTTCTTGAAGATTGGATAGGGGAGAAATATGAAATTCCGAATGAATGATGTGGTAAGTGAAGCGAGATATTCTTAAATGATTTTTAACCCCCATCGAAATTAAATTAAAATATATTCTTGTGATATCTCAAATATTTCTCTACTAAAAATCTAATAATTCTAATATCACAAGAATATATTTTAATAATACTTGAGATTTGT
>PUNT01000122.1 GCA_003551905.1 Halanaerobiales bacterium | reverse complement strand
TGTTTTGTATTATCTTAAGCGAAACATGATTGCTTATCGTTCTCATCGAAAGAAAGCTGCAGAGAAACTGGCGTTAGGCAAAACATAGTGCTATCTTTCGCTGTAGTACTAGAGTATGCTGATAAAGGAATTCGGATAAACGCCGTGTGTCCTGGTGGCATAGAGACAGAGATGATATCAGGCATGGAAGAAAATCTGTTGGCTGCTCACCCCATTGGCCGCCTGGGCAAACCTGAAGAAATTGGGGAAGCTGTTGTCTGGTTATCCTCTCCTGCTGCATCTTTTGTAACCGGGCACATCATGGCAGTTGATGGTGGGTATACTGCTCAATAATAACCAAAAAATTGGTTTGCTGCTGGCAAGTAAGACTGTTGGAAAACTTTAAAAACCTGAAGGCCCGTAAAAAGGGCCTTATTTTCATTTTCACTCCTTCTTTCTCTAAATCATCTTCCAGCCACGAGTCTATAATAAATTCATATGCTAATTATTTGTGATTTACTTTTTACTTTTGCCAAGGGGCCAAAATGTAGATAAAATCCACAATCTTTTGCAAAAACCATGTCAATCCTCTGTTTATGCAAGCTGAAACCAGCCAGTATGGTTACCATCTGCTCTTCCCGTTGTTCCTGTATAGACAAGCAGAACTAAAGCTCCTTCTGAGAACCTTATATTTTTCGAATACTACCTGTAAGGAAAAGATGAGATCATACAAAGGTATGATTCTTTACAGCAAATAAAACAAATAACCCTGGCCCAAAGGGAAAACACAGAGTTAAAAAATTCAACTATGCTTTTTGGCTTGCCATTTGAATCTTGAGGATTACTTCTGGATTATTCCTGAGAAGCTACTAGGTAAGTTATACAATCAATTCTCTGCTTTCTTGATATGCCAGAATCTTATTAGAAAAGGAGCAATAGTCCAAACAAGTTATTATCATTTTATATGATAATGCTTTTATGTTAGGAAATATATCTTACTGGTTGGTTTTGCCGGTACAGAAAAAACTCAACTTTTCATTCCACTGGAATTTTTTCTAATCAATTTCTCCTTCTGCCAGTATTGACAAAAAGATTGCCACCAATTCCGGGTCAAACTGGGAACCAGAACATTTCTTGAGTTCTGCCTCTATTTCGGCCTTGCTCATGGATTCTTTATAAGGCCTTCCATATCTCATAACCTCATAGGCATCAGCAATAGCAGTAATCCGAGCCAGCAGAGGGATATCTTCTCCTTTTAATCCCCTGGGGTAGCCTGAACCATCCCATCGCTCATGGTGAGCCAGAATATCCTCTGCCACATGAGCAAACTCCTCTGTTGCCCCGGCAATTCTGAACCCAATTTCCGGGTGCCTCTTGATTATTTCCCATTCTTCCTGGGTCAAAGGACCCTCCTTGGTTAAAACCTCCTCTGTAATGTTTATTTTGCCAATATCATGCAAGGTTATTATTAGTTCCAGTCTATTTAACTCACTATCAGGAAGATCCAGTTTCTGGCCAATGGCTTGTGCTATTCTCTGCATATTCAAAACATGTTCCTCTGTTTCAAAACTCTTTTCAGCCAGGGTTTTTAAGAAGGCTTTTAAGACGGCATTTTTAGCGCTGCGGTCTTCAGTTAGTTTGTGTTGGTACATGCTGTCTTCTGCTTCACTTAAAACCTGTGAAAGATCTTTTCCGCTGCTTTCTTTGCAGGCAAACCCTAAAGCAATGGAAACAGGAATCTCATTCACATAAGCTTTTTTACAGTTTCTCATTATCCTTACACAAACCTTATTGGTTTCATAAGCTGTTGTTTTGGGAAAAAGTATTACAAATTCATCTCCACCCCACCTGGCAACCATTTCTTCTTCCCGGCAGGACTTCTTCAGTATCTCTGCAGTGCGCTTGAGCATTTCGTCACCTTTTTCATGCCCATAGGTGTCGTTTACTAATTTAAGACCATTTATATCAACCATAACGATGCTGATGGGTAGCTGTCTTTCAGTATCCAATCTCTTCATTTCCTCTTCTATATATCGTCGATTATAGAGGTCGGTTAGGCTATCATGAAAACTCATATAGCGTATTTTTTCCTCAGCAATACTCTTTTCAAAGGCACTTGCCAGGATATCAGCGATTATTTGTAAAAAAGAAATGGTTTCTTCCGGCCAGGATTTTTTTTCTTTTACAGAGTCAAAGCCAAAAAACCCAATGGTTCTGCCTTTGCTTTGTATAGATACAGTCAAAAGGGATTGAATACCCTGGCGCTGAAACTCCTTCCTTTCTGCTTCAGCTTCTGGCGGCAGCTTGTTCACATCGGGTATATGAATATAATCACGATTTCGAAGCTGCTCAGCCCAAAAGGGCATACTCTCTAAAGGCTGTTTTTGTAGCTTATCCATCTGTGACTCAATGCCTTCAGCACACCATTCATGAGTGTTGCTCCTATTCTTTTCATTTGCTGAAAACTGAAAAACATAACTGCGGTCTACATTGAAAAATTCACCGGTTTGTTGCAGGACGTAATTGATCTCCTCATCTATTTTATCTGAAGAAATACTTATAAATCTAGACGATATCTCTGATACCAGTTTTTCAAACTGGAAACGGTAGTTAAGGTTCTCCTCTGCTTGCTTACGTTCTGTGATATCCCACCAGGCACCTATTACTTCCGGGGTACCGTCTCCTTGATTAATCAATTGCTGTTTATCGTGCAACCAGTGGTAATTCCCCTCCTTGTCATTAAACCTATATTCTTCAAGGGTTGCCCGGCCATCTGCCATTACCTTTGGTATAGCAGCAAAAAATTTATGAGCATCTTCAGGATGAAGACATTCTACAAAAAAATTATGATTATTTATAAAATCTTCTGGTTCAAACCCTAGCACATCCTTTACATTTTCATTAACATAGTTTATTCGAGGCATTCCATCAATAACATTATAGGAATAGATTACTGCTGGAGTGTTAGACAATAGGGTATTTAGACGTTCTTCGCTTTCCCTCAAGTTTTTTTCAGCGTCCCACAGCAACCGTTCTTTCAATAAAAAGACTGCCCCTGTTATAGCAGCAACAACCAGGACCCATAAGAGCAGGCTATTTCTGGTAGCAGCAATTGTTTCATCAATGTCGTTGATATAAACACCAGAACCTAAAATCCAGTCCCAAGGCTCAAAATGGGCCACATACGAAAGCTTCGGCTCCAAGCGTTGGGTATCATCGTAGTACTGCCACTTGTATGTCACAAAACCTGATCCGTGTTCTTTGACAGTATGGACAAATCCCACGAACAAGTTCAAGCCCTCTGGATCTTCGAAATCCGTGAGGTCTTCTCCCTCCAAATCCGGGCGGAAGGGATGCATTATCATCCGAGGATGAAGATCATTAATCCAGTAATAGTCCTGTTCCTTGTCACCAAAGGTCATTGCTTTGACAGCTTCAATAGCCTGCCGCTGTGCCTCTTCCTGTTCAATCTGTCCTTCTTCTTCCATGGCACGGTAATGCCCCAATACTTTCAAACCTACTCCAACCATTTCCCGGGTCATGATTTCCTTTTCCTCCATAACTCTTGCCCCGAAAATTGGTAATATGTATGCTGCCACAAATATGACAAACAGAACCACTGGAATAAGGCCAAGGGATGGCAATCTGTGTCTTTTGCTTTTGTAGTACCGTTCTCGGTACAGAAACTTTTTGAGAAATGTTCTAATTCCCATAATCTTTAATACCTCGTTACCTTCTAATTATGTTGGAGGACGCTCAGTCTTATTATATCACGGATTAAAGGCCTAAAAGTGGTTTCACATGCCCACCTTTGCCAACTGCGGCTTCTTTTGGAGCTCTATATGCAAAGCTAGAGCAATAATTGTTTTACGTAAGAAGTGTTCTCTGGAAACTCTCAAATTATCCTCTGCCACTGCAATACATAATGTCCTGCAAATGGATATGAGAGCAACTACATATGGAGTGTTTTCAACTGAGTTTTTGTAAATCCCCCTTTACTTGCAGTATATAGACATTGGTATCCCTGACCCACTCCACAAAATATTCATCTTTATTTTCATTATCCAGGATAGGTATAAACCAAAGGTTTAATCAGGTACCATAAGGTAACCCCACTTCTTCTCGGAAAGACTCTTTTGATATCATAACCTCAGTACGTTTTATAGGCATCAAAGCTCCCCAATTTATATTCAATTATCTTTTCTATTCACCATATTCAGGTATTACCCTTCAAGTGTTAACCACTGAAATTCCCCTGCAGGTATTAATAATCTTGTCCCTACCCTTAAACTTCCAGGATCATCCCCTCCCCGTAGATTTAGATTTTTCAGAAGTTTTCTCCTGTCATTATAAGTTTCGGCCTGTTTTGCTAACTAATAAAGTAAAAGCTGACAATAGACGGGATTTCCACTTCAAATTGGCATTAAATCTAGTTGGGAATCAATTTTGTAAGCTGCTACCTGCGTTCTGGGAACAACTGTCCCCAGCTTTTGGTTTGGGGGCACAATAAAGGTCCGGCCTCTACTGAGTAAAGACGGCCCCCATTTCTTATTCAGTAGTTTTTCCTAAAACTTTAAACCCCTTTACCTTAATTTTCCCTAAAAATTTCTCTTCCTTTTCAATATCTCCTATTAAAACTACCAGAGAATTTAAAAATCGCTCTTCAATAAAACCAGGGTCTAAATTAACTATCTCATATATTACTTGATCATCACCAATTAAGAGATAACCTCTTTTTGTAAATTCAACTCTCCCATAAACCCATTCAACCTCGGGATCATAACCCAAATCCAAAATAGTAAGATAGTCAACCTCTATATGTCCTTTGGAGTTGGAATACCTGGATCCCTTTAACCCCCCAGTTATTCTTACCTCCGCCCCGCATAATTTCTTTAAAATTCCTTCCTTCTCTCCGGTAAGAGTATATATATCCCTGTCCTCAGTGAAAATTATCAATTCAACAAAAGGTTCAGAACCTCTTAAGGATATAGTTCCCTCTACTGTTTTATAATCTAAATAATCTGCCGCGCTAAGTGGGAGCGTTAAAATCAAAAACCCTAAAAGCAACACTAAAGGGAAAAAAACATTAAACC
>PUNT01000019.1 GCA_003551905.1 Halanaerobiales bacterium | reverse complement strand
GGTCTAAAATCCAGTAGTGCGGAACTCCAGATGATTGATAGTGGTTTAGCTTCAATACCCGATCCTTTCTGCCGGTAGAAGGAGATAAAACCTCCACTACTAATTCAGGAACGGTGTCCACCGGGTCATTGCGGGCTGGCCTGCTGCCGGGTAAGTACATCAAGTCAGGCTGTACTACGGTATGCACAGTCAGATTTAAATCAAGGGGGGCGTTAAAGACCTCGCCCTTCGGATCTGTTTCGTTAAAGTAATCTTCAAGTATTCGCTGTAGACGGCGGGAGACCCGTTGATGAATTACATTTGGTGATGGTTCACTTACCAAATCTCCTTCCAGGACTTCAAACCGGTAGCCAGGTTCATCGGGAAGCTTTAAGTAATCTTGATAAGTAAATGGTCCCGGTTTCCCTTTAGGATATTTGGTATTTTCTTCCCAAACAAGATCGGAATAATTTAAAGCTTTCATGACTTCAGCAAGGATATAACGGTATTGTCTATTTCCCAGTTTAAGATAGGGGATTTTTTTCTCCCTGGTGTACCTCCACACGGTTTCTACAGAAATATCCAGGGCCTGGGCAACATCTCGGGCTGTAATTAGCTCTGTTTCTTTTGACATTTGAAATCCCCTCCATCCTTATCAATTATACCCCGAATACCAACTACAGTCAAGTATTGACAACAAAACCCAACTGACATGAGAAAAAGCTTTATCAACTCCCGGATCCTACTGTAAATGGCCCCCCCACCCGATCAAATAACTAATTGGCATCTGCCACAATTTGCCTTCCCTTTGTTCAGTGCCAAATTGACATACTCCCCATACCTAAAGGCAGGAGTTTTACGCCGATTCTTGGTAAGGATGAGTTGTTGTTATGGATTATCTGCTGAAATCCTTATTCATTTGCCTCATTGCTTTTTTTCCCTACCTGGGAGTGTACATATCAACCCCGGTTGGTAGCACAAGTGGGAGTAGTTCAATTCTGTTTGTAATGCTTGAAGTTTATTATTCAGGCCATATTTATGTTTTAACAAGGACACAAACGAACTAGCTTTTTCAAATGTTTACGTTGCAGCACTTTTGGTCTTTTTGGTTTTCTTCTATTCGTTTATTGATTGTTCTAAATTTTAAAGGGTCCATAATTTATTCCATTTTAACTCCTGCTGACTTTCAACCCGCTTGAATTTCTGACAATACTATATCGGGACCTAAAAGTTTGTCTGTTTGGATACTCAACTTAGTTCAAGTATACCACTTAAATTTTTTGGGTATGGATGCAGATAGTTTCCCGTTCTTCTTAAGTTCATACAGATATTTATTGAAAATTTCTAACAAGCTATTTCCCCCCACAGGAGCCTTGAGCAGAGCATCTCAAGGCCAGAGGAGTTCTTCTCGAGGACCTTGGTTGAGTGTATATGCGGTTATTTTCAATGTACTGAATGTTACTGATTGGGCTCGATATCTTCTCCACAATGTCCTGGTCCTGGTTGGATATTACATGGCTGTTCCTGTTGTTGATAGATTCATAGAAAGGCTTCTAATTGTGAACTGGTTCTGTAAGATGCTAGAAAAGGGGCAGAGAAGTCGTATTTCGCTGTACTACAGAAAGCACGCCCACTGGACTCTGGTATTTTTGGGCCCTCTTATCGGGATATGGGTTGGGCCTTTCATTGCCAGGTCCATGGGGCTTTCCAGAAGACAGATTTATGTACTGCTATTTATAGGTGCAGTTTGTTTTGTATGCCTGATCACCGGTGCTGCTTTTTTGGGTTTGGGGAATATTAAAACTATTCCAGTTTGGCTGTACAGATTTATACCAGCTTTCAAATAGAAATAGTTTGGAAAAAAGGAGCAGGAGACACTAGTATGCACAAGTTAAAGTTAGAAGGCACCTTGGAACATTTTACAGCCTGGGATGCACTGTATTATGCTGGGAAGCTAATGTTTGGTCCTTTCCGGCCTGTCTTGCCTCCGGAATTCAACAGCAAACCTCCTCCACGGGGGCCTGCTGTTGGTGATGTTATTTCATTCACACTCCTGGGAGACATAATGCTCAATAAGGGAGTTTTGCGAAAATCTTCCCCATTATATGCAAATCTACCCTCCCTGTTGAGAAAGTGTGATTGGCTCTTTGCCAACCTTGAATTCCCCGTCTATCCAGAGAAAGGACCGCGTGGTTTTCCAAACTTCAATGGCAGTATCGAATATTTTGACCGGGTCGTGACACCATTAGGGCCGAGTTGTCTTAACATTGCCAACAATCATTGCCTGGATATGGGACCGAAGGGTCTAGAGAGTACCCTAGAACTGCTGGAAAATAGAGGGATTTCTTTTACAGGAGTGGAGGTTGAGGGGAGAGAATACATAAAAGAAATACTTGGCGATATTACCCTGACCATAGGTGGTTTTACCCACAGCACAAATCGCCGGCAGATTCCTTCTGATAACCGAGTCAATATGTTTCGCTTGAATTCCTGGAATCGAGAAATGAACGGCCTTGATAAACTGGTTGAACTGGTGAAAGAAATGAAAAAGGTTGGTGACATAGTTATCCTGAGCATGCACTGGGGATTGGAATTTGAACTTGCTCCAACCGCCAATCAGGTAGCTATGGCCCATACTCTCATAGAAAATGGGGTGGATCTGATTGTCGGTCATCACCCCCATGTTCTTCAGCCACTTGAAGTATGGCCTGGATTGGATGGTGCTCCCCGGTTGATTGTTTATTCCTTAGGTAACTGGATTTCCAATATGAGCAGCTTGTCTACCCGGACAACTGCTGCGGTTAAGGTCTGGCTTGACAGAGCAGGACGCCTAAAAGGTGTTTGTACTTTTCCATTTTATTTCTGCAAAAAGAGCCTTACCCTTCTTCCCCTGAAGGGAGAGGAGAGGGGTTTTAAAAAATACATCCCCCAGAGTTTCAGGGAATGTATGGTGTAGCCTTACTACCCTTCCCCCTAGCCTGAAAACGTAAACAGGATGGGGGGTGGGCTTTTTTTAGCTATGTAGTTTAAAGTGATAAAGAGAATAATCATTGAAGAGAATACATTAGCAAGCTCATGAACCTAACAAAAATAGAGGCTAAATCTTAGAGTCATTTTGGAATAAAGAGTATGTTCCTGAACTTATTTTTTTAAGAACCCATCATATAATCCCGAAAAAAGTGGGTCGTTTTTCCCAGGATTATTTATCAAAACTTCTAGCAATCTGTTCTTTTCTGTGGTGAAAAAAGATTTTACCTGTTGCCAGGAGACTTGTTTGAGCATTTTCAGGTGTTCCTGTTTTTCAGCATCCTCAAAGTAACCGAGGCTACGGATAAGATGATAAAAGTTTAAGTTTTTCTGGGGGAATTTTTCTGGAAAAAAGGTCATAAGGTCATCCAGTGATAGTCCTTCCTGGAGGGTAAAATATAAATCAATAAAATCTTTTTTTGTTCCACGCTGGGAAATTGCAATCCATTTCATAATTCCAATATCTGTTAAAGAAGCAATTTTTAATCCGGGTAATTGAGAAACATTTAATGGTGGGTGGATATGAGGATATGGATAATGAAGCCATGTGATTCGAATTTGATCTAAGAGGGTATGAAAGGTTCCGGCTTTTGATTTTAGGACCATTAGGGTTCCTATAGAGGCCAATTTATTCTCAAGTTCAGCCGGTTCAAATTCTGCCGGTGTAAACCAATCAAAATTAATTGATTTTCTGTGTCCTAAAAGCAAGGCTAAGCCGGTACCTGGCCAAATAGCTTTCATCTACTGGAAGGTCAGCCACAATCCGTTTTAGAACTTTTTCTTCCTCGGAATTTATGACTTCCCAAAACACCGCATTTCCTCCTCTTTTAGGTTGAAGTAGCTTCTCCAGCAGTGGGCTACTTCTGCAGACAGTTCTCTGCTCTTTTTTACAACTTCTTTAATTTCGTTGACGGTGTAGTTTTGAAATAACCAGTGTAAAGAATGATGATCTCCTTCGTTAAGAAGTCTTTCAATAATGAAAAATTTGTTTTTTTTAAGGTCCAAACTGTATATATCAACATCCCAAAAAAATACTTTAAAATGCTTGGGAACTTTTTTCAATCATAGCACCTCCAGCTTATTGGCTGATTCTAAAGAAACTGGATGAATTTATTTTAATTGTACTATAGATACTGTGGGTTTTCAACTGATAGCTGTTAACTGCAGAGCTGAAGCATGAAGAAAATTATTTGAAGCAAAAAGAGTTCTTGTGTTTAACTTCGACTACCGTTATATGCCAATTCGGGCTGAAGGTTTGCCCAGAGTCGCCTATTGTCATATCAAACCCAAATGAGTTATTGCAGGATATTTATACGTTTTTGCAGTATGTTACCGGTAGAAAGAGTAGAGATTGCGTAAAATGGGGAGACCTCGTTATCAAACTGTCTGTGCCATAACCGACAGTGTTTGCATAGTGCCTTCCATTACTTGGTAAGGTAGTTAGGATAAGGACTCACGGTGATTTTTGTTTCCATCCACTATGTATTTCTATTTTGCCAAACACAGCTAGAGTGGCAGGATTTTCGCTCCGAACGAAATCGTGCCAGTTTTTCTTAATCAATTCCAGCGAGAAGTAATTTATACTGAAAACCTGCTGAAAGCTTAAACCCACTGCAGCGTGGAAATGTCAACAGCAGGAGAAACAAGAACAGGTGCTCCCTGCAAACTATTTTGTTATACCTGAAAGAAGATAGCAACGGAATTTGTAATCCGGAACAAGCTACCATTATCATTGATTCCTAATGTTTTTTGCTTGCCAAAAAATCCCATGGTATAATTACAACTAAAAGAACGATCCCTGGAGGGTAAAAGAAGATGAAACTGGTTCAAGTAGATAAATCCAAAATTAAGGAAAAAGTAACCACAGTTTTTAATCAATATCCCCAAATTGTTGGTGCATATCTATTTGGATCCACACTGGGGAAATGCAGACCGGATAGTGATATAGATATTGGTGTTTTCATTGATAGAAAAATTAATGAAAAAAAGAGAGACTATCTGGCGGGGGAGCTGGCAATAAAGCTGGAACCCATCGACGGCCATCCTTTTGATATAAATGTTGTTTTACCTGGTGAAACAATATTTGCATATAGAATTATTAGTGAAGG
>PUNT01000139.1 GCA_003551905.1 Halanaerobiales bacterium | reverse complement strand
TTAAACCGGCACTGCTGCGGTCTTACTTTTAATAGAAGTATGTGATTTGCAAGTGTTAGGTCTTTTCCAGCTGCAATTCCTGGGTAAAGTCCTCTTTCTCATCAACTATTTTTTCTTTCCAATAACCCAGGGAAAATACGCCAAAAGCCACCAGGCATATGATAAGGTTGCTCAGTGCCATGGAAAACCATATAGCTCGTTCTCCCAGGGCAGTTAGATTGCCAAGAATGAGAATCAAAGGTATTCTTAAACCCCACAACCGACCAGTAGTTATGAGCATGGCAGTAACAGTATGACCGGAGCCCTGGAAAGCTCCAACATAAGACTGAAATATGCCCATGAGAGGAACAGTTATGGCTATGAGGCGGAGGAAATAGATGCCCTGCTCCAGGACAGTAGGCTCACTGCTAAAAATGCCAACTATAGGTGGTGACAGGAAGAAGAGCACCAAGCCTCCCAGGGACAGTATGAGAACAGAAAGCTTTATGCTTTCCTTCACTGCTTGAGTAGCCCGCTGGGTTTGATCTGCACCAAGGTTCTGGCCAACCATGGTGGCCAGGGCCATACCGATACCCATGGCTGGCATGAGTATCAGGGATATTATCTTATTGCCTATACCGAAGGCAGTTAATGTGTAGCCACCGAATCCCAGGACAAATGCATTGAGGATCATGAAACCCATGCCTTCAATGGAATGACCAAAAGCAGCAGGTAACCCTACCTTGATTATTTTCTTCAGGACCAGGGGATTAAAACGGAGGTCCTGAATTCTGGGCTGTAAGCCACCCCGGGTGAAAAATAGCAGATACAATCCGGCCACGGTGCTAAGGGCCCGGGCCACAACAGTAGCCCAGGCAGCGCCGGCAATTCCCATATTGAAGGTAAACATGAAAATGGGATCCAGTATAATGTTTAAGATGGTGGAAGCACCAGCCAGCAACATGGGTGTGAAGGTGTCTCCCTGGCCATGCCTTATGGACTGGAAGGCAAAAAAGACAAACATGGTGGGCATCCCGGCGAAGATTATGCTGGCAAATTCCCAGCTGTATTCCAGTATGGCTCCGTCAGCTCCCAGGACGGAGAGCAACTTCTTACCCAGGAGGAGCCCAACAATTGCCAGAAGCAGGGAGAATACAAAAGAAAAAGAAACCAGCTGCCCGGCTACTTTGTTGGCCTCTCTTTTCTTGTTTAACCCTACGAACTGCGAGATAATACTAATTCCGGCAATATTCATTCCAATACCGAAAGCAATGGTTACGAAAATTATTGGCCATACCAGGTTTATTGCCGCCACTGCATTATCACCATCGACCAGGCGACTAACCCAGAACATATCAGCAACCTGGTAAATTGTTTGCATGGAGTTAGCTAGAATAATGGGCAAGGCTAGAGCTATCAATGTCTTTCTAATATTACCATGTAGAATTTCCTGCCTCTTGGTGTTCTCGAGTTTCATTTTGTACCTCCATTTTTCTTCTCAGAACAACACTAATATTATAGCATAAAGAGAAATGCTTTTTCAGGTTTTTCTCCATTTTTCTGGGATAATTTTTTATTGATGCTTACGCTAATGTAGCAAGGAGTTTTTTAAAATACAGGCAGGTAACTGAGGGGAACAGGAATAATCTATTAAGTAGGAAGGAAATTTTCCCTGTTATCAGTATAAGGATGGAAAAGGTGGATTCAGGATTGGATAATCTGCAATGAAAAGGGAGAAGACAGGCTGGATGGCAAGGAGAAATGATTTTTTGCAAGAGGAAGGGGATGTTGAAAATGCAACTTAACAATGAACTGCAGGTTCCGAAGGATTTCACAACTATTCAGGAAGCTATTGAGGCGGCAGAAGATGGTACAGAAATCATTGTGGGGCCGGGAACCTATTATGAAAATATTGTGTTTAGCGGCAAAAATATATGCCTGAGGAGTTC
Source organism: Halanaerobiales bacterium (assembly GCA_003551905.1). GTDB lineage: Bacteria > Bacillota > Halanaerobiia > B1SED10-174 > B1SED10-174 > B1SED10-174. The sequence continues at coordinate 3,306 of PUNT01000139.1, read as the reverse complement.
TGATCCCCAGGACCGGGGAGTGGTGGAAAAAACAGTAATTGATGGCGGAGGCAAAGGTGCCTGTATTTCTTTGCTCAGCGATGAAACTGAGGTAACCATTGCCGGGTTTACCATAACCAATGGTAGTGGGCAGAGTGCTGAAGGAAAAGAGGCCATGGGCGGAGGCATATTCGGCCTGGTTCAGGATGAAAAGGAGGTCTCCTATACCATCACCAACAATGTTTTTATCAACAACAATGCTAATACCGGTGGTGCTATTTTCCTCAATGGTGGCAAGCACATTCTTAAAGACAATCAGATGATAGATAATCAGGCCAGGTTTGGCGGTGGAATAAGCCTTATCGGTGGAGTTCATGAAGTTAAGAATAACCATTTCAGTAAAAACAGGGCTGAGGGCGGAGGTGCCATTACCCTCATGGAGGGAGCCCACAAGCTGGAGGAGAATCATGTACAGGAGAACTATGCCACTCTCAATGGTGGTGGTATCTGTATCATAGGAGGAAAGCATCAATTGCAGAATAATTTTATCCAGGCTAATATTTGTGAAAGATCCGGCGGTGGAATCATCCTGCAGGGAGGAAGCAGTTCCTTTCAGGACAATGAGATTTCAGGAAATGCTGCTGAAGCCGGCGGTGGTATGGCATTTCATGAGGCCCTGGGGCTGGCTGCTGACAATAAGATAGAAGATAATAATGCAACCCTGGGAGGTGCAATTTACATTGACCGGGGTAGTGTTGCTGTTAGGGGAAATTCCCTCTGCCGGAACTGGTGCCGGTTGAGTGGAGGCGGTCTCTTCATAACAGGAGGCAAGCACAATATCTTCAAAAATACTATTGAGGACAATGTAGCAACCAATAATGGTGCTGATATTTACATCATCAGCAGCAGTGAAGAAGAAAAGGAAATAAAAATAATCATGCAGGAGAACATGATAGTCAATAACCGGGTTGAGAAAGAAGAGGAAAAAGAGGAAGAAAAAGGAGAAAAATAAGGTAAAAACAGGCTTGTATCAGCACCTTTTAGTGGTCCTGGCAATAGGGCTAAATTCATATTCTGGAGGACAGGACATGGAACTCTTTATATGGGTGGGGATTGGCTTGTGCCTATCCCAATCAGCCACATTATCTGGATTGAATCTAGCATATTTTAGCATAAGCAAACTACGCCTGGAGCTGGAAGCAGAGAAGAACAACAGGCAGGCAATGAAGGTTCTAGCTCTTAGGAAAGATTCTAATTTTTTGCTGGTAACCATACTCTGGGCAAATGTAGCAGTGAATGTTTTGCTAGCTTTGCTGTCCGGTTCAGTACTCACCGGTATTATGGCTTTTCTTTTTTCTACAGTCATGATTACCATAGTGGGGGAGATAATTCCCCAGGCTTATTTTTCCAGACATGCTTTAAGGGTAGGTGCATTTCTTTCTCCCCTGCTTCGTTGTTATCAATTTATTCTGTATCCCATAGCCAGGCCTACAGCTTTTATTCTGGACAGGTGGTTAGGTGGAGAAGCTATCCCCTATTTGGAGGAACAGGATTTACAAGAATTGATAAAAATGCACATGAAATCGCGAGAAACGGATATTGAGCGGGTAGAAGGAAAAGGGGCAATTAATTTTCTTGCCCTAGATGATCTGCCGATAAAAAAAGAGGGTGAAATAATCGACCCTGATAGTATAATCAGCCTGAAATTTAAAGGAGATCGTCCTGTCTTTCCCCGTATAAGGGCTTCAAGCTCTGATGAGTTTCTTGGAGAGATTCAAAAGTCACAGAAAAAGTGGATTATCATGGTTGATGAAGAAGGTTTACCCAGGATGGTTATGAACTCTGACAAATTTATCCGTAATGCCTTATTCAACAGGGATAGCTTCAATCCTTACTGGCACTGTCACCGGCCAATTATCATAAAAGATGGCCAGACCCCCCTGGGTCAGATTATTCCCCGTTTAAAGGTTAATCCCCAGCACAGTAATGATGATGTTATTGATGAAGATATAATTCTCCTGTGGGCTAGGGAGGAAAAAAGGGTTGTAACCGGTTCAGATATTCTGGGCAGACTTCTCCGGGGGATTGTCCAAAATAGGGCTATTTCTCTGGACAGGTTAAATCAGGGGCAGCTCAGTGGTTAAGGAGATGAGATGAGTGACAGGACATGAGATAATAGCCGGCGACTCCAGAACAATGCAGGAGGTGGGAGATGAGTCTACTCACCTCATAATAACTTCTCCCCCGTACTGGCAGCTGAAGGATTATGGGGTAAAAGATCAGATTGGGTTTGACAATACATATCAGGAATACATCAATAACCTGAACCTGGTTTGGAAGGAGTGCTACCGGGTGCTTCATCCAGGGTGTCGCATGGCTATAAATATTGGTGATCAGTTCGCCCGGGCCTTTTACTACGGCAGGTATAAGGTCATACCTATCAGGACGGAAATAATTAAGTGTTCAGAAGCTTTGGGTTTTGATTACATGGGGGCCATAATCTGGCAGAAAAAAACCACCATGAATACCAGTGGTGGGGGAAAGGTCATGGGATCATATCCCTATCCCAGAAACGGCATTATTGAACTGGATTATGAATTCATTCTCATATTCAAAAAGCCTGGCTCACCTCCGGCGGTGAGCAAAGATATAAAGGAGAAATCAAGGCTGAGCAAGGAAGAATGGAAGGAATACTTTGCCGGTCACTGGACTTTTGGAGGAACAAAGCAGAAAAAACACCTGGCCATGTTTCCAGATGAACTGCCTCGCAGGCTGATAAAGATGTTTTCCTTCCAGGGAGAAACTATTCTGGACCCCTTCCTGGGTAGTGGTACCACCTCCCTGGCAGCAAAAAACCTGCAGCGTAATTCAATTGGCTATGAAATTAATAGGGACTTCCTGCCCATCATAAAAGAAAAGCTGGGGGCAGGGGAAAATCAGCTGTTTAAAGAGGCTGAGATTATATTCAGAGAACAGGATATTAAAGGTATATGCCTGCAGGAGAAAATTGAAGCACTTCCTTATGTTTTGCAGAATAATATGGGTTTAACCAGGGAAAAGGATCCTAAGGAGAAACTCTTTGGTTCCAGGGTAAGCCTGAGTGATAAGCAAGAGGAAAAATATTATTCTGTGAAAAAAATTATTTCCTCCAGCTTGCTGGAGCTGCAAGGAGGAATGGTTGTCAGGCTATTAGGGATAAAAATCAGGGAGGGAAAAGAAGAAGCAGCCCGATTATTCCTGAAAGCTAAGACAAAAGGGCAGAAAGTTTTTCTGCGATTCGATGAAGTTAGTGAGGATGAGGAAGGGAATCTTCTGGCTTATGTGTAT
>PUNT01000131.1 GCA_003551905.1 Halanaerobiales bacterium | reverse complement strand
GAAAGGCCGCAGGGTCAGAGCAATAACATACAGAGACTGACTCAAATTATAGAGAACAGTCTGCAATCTTTCTCTTTGTCCCTCATCCCTGGCCAGAAGCCAGGGGGTGGTTTCATCAATGTACTTGTTGCTGCGCCTTATAAACTGCCAGAGCACTTCCAGGCCCTGATGAAAGTACAGTTTTTCCAGGTTCTTTTCCACTTCCCCAACTGCAGCGAGAGCATTCTCCTTGAGATCCTCGTCATATTCACCTTTTTCTGCAGATTCAGGAATTACTCCAGCAAAGTATTTTTCAATCATGGTCAGAGTTCGGTGCAGGAGATTGCCCAGGTCATTGGCAAGATCCGAGTTAATCCTTTTGACAAGTGCTGGCAGCGAATAATTACCATCAGCGCCAAATGCCACCTCTCGCAGGAGATAGTAGCGTATGGCATCCACACCGAATTCATCTGCCAGGGCAAAGGGATCAATGACATTGCCCAGAGATTTTGACATCTTGACCTCCCCCAGAACCAGCCAACCATGACCAAATACCTGGCGAGGCAGGGGTAGATCAAGGGCCAGGAGCATAATAGGCCAGATAATGGTATGAAATCTCATAATTTCTTTTCCAACCAGATGCAGATCCGCCGGCCAGTAGCGGTTGTAATCACCTTCGGGGAAGCCAATACCTGTAAGATAGTTAGAAAGGGCATCTATCCACACATAGGCCACATGCCCCGGTGCTCCCGGCAGAGGAACACCCCACTCCAGGATGGTACGGGAAATACACAGATCTTCCAGTCCCTGCTTGATGAAATTTACCATTTCATTGCGCCGGGATTCTGGTTGTATAAAATCAGGGTTCTTTTCAATATAATCTAAAAGTTCGTCAGCATAGTTGGAGAGACGGAAGAAATAACTTTCCTCTTCAGTCCACTCAACATCTCGATTACAATCAGGGCATTTTTTCTCCACCAATTGTCTTTCAATCCAGAATGTTTCGCAGGGAACACAGTACCAACCAGCATATTTATCCTTATAAATATCACCTTTATCCTGCAGACGCCGGAATATTTCCTGCACTCCTTTAATATGTTCTCTATCAGTAGTTCGGATAAAATGATCATAAGAAATGTGGAAGCGCTGCCACAGCTTGATAATCCAGTTTACTATCTCATCAACATATTCTCTAGGCTCTTTTCCAGCTTCTCTGGCTTTTCGCTCAATTTTTTGTCCGTGCTCATCGGTACCGGTTAGAAAAAAGACATCATACCCTTGCAACCGCTTGTAGCGGGCAATAGCATCAGCAGCAACAGTGGTATAGGTATGGCCAATATGCAATTTTCCACTTGGATAATAGATGGGTGTCGTTACATAATACTTGTTGGACATATTATCTCCTCCTTATGCCATGGTTAAATAAAAAAACCCCACCAGCAGGGGCGAGGATTCGCGGTACCACCCTTTTTCGCATCTATCTCACAATAGATACCTCAATAGGTACTTGCAGGCTTTACTACCTGTTCATACCCCGGACTCTTAACGGAGCCCAGCCGTTACAGCCTACTATCATTTCAACTGCAAAGCTCAGGGGCCATCTTCAACCCGATTCCGAACACCGCCTTCCACCAACACGGCTCTCTGAAGCTCTTTCCCGGGTTTACTCTTCCCATCCTTGCCTTTCCTCTATGATACTTGACACTATTATTTTTGTCAAGAAAAAAACATTATTTCAAGTATTGACTTTTTGTGGAAATTCAAGTATAATTTGCATACAAGGATGTCGAATTTTGCTGTTTGGTTCCAGCCAAATAGTTAAAAAGGAGGGGACAAACGTATGAAATCTACAGGTATTGTTCGCAAGGTGGATGAACTGGGGCGAGTAGTTTTGCCAGTAGAGCTGCGGAGAACACTTCGTATTGCTGAGAAAGATGCTCTGGAAATCTACGTTGATGATGAAAAAATTATTTTGAAAAAATATGAGCCTGCCTGTATCTTCTGTGGTACAGCCGGCAATACAATAATTTTCCGAAACAAAAATGTCTGCCCAGAATGCATTGACCTCATGAAAAGCTCCAGCTAAGAACATCAAGGGGGTACTCAAACCCCCTTTTTTTATGTACATTTACCGGTCCTTACCATTGATACCCAGTGTTCAGCTGAGCAGTGCAAATCGAAATTTTTGCCAGGGTCGAAGAGTATCTGCTAGAAACATCTCCTCAGGAGCAACTCTGCCTATTACACTTGTTCTCCCGCTATTTTCCATATTCTTCAGGGCAATTTGGACCTCTCCTGCATAACGTCCGTAAAGAGAACTCTCCATGAGCAAATCTCCCCTCTTGATAGGCTGGGGGTTAAATAGTTTAAACTCATGTCCCTCGTACCTAAGCCGACTCTGTGTGGAACGAATCATAAAAGAAGAAACATCCCCACGGTTGAAATGCAGTTCTTCCAGAATAATTTTCTTTTCCACCTCAGGCAACTGGTCAATTAGCTCAACTTTTAGAGTCAATATATCCTTATCCAGATGGGAAAGTGCTGTCAATTCGTTCCGGTTAGGAAAACAGTTGCCAATAATCACAACATCAATTAAATCGGTATTGAAAAGATCTTTTGCCTGGACTTCTATAGGCAGGTTTCTGTGTTCCTCCAGGGTACATAAACCCTCATGTATTGGCCAGGGGCCAAAACTGGCATTTTGAGAGGAAATGAACGCAGCAGTCTTAATTCCCCTCTCCTTGAAATAACGGGAGGTATTAAAAAAATGCTCTCGGGAAAGACCTGTATAGCGGTGGGGATAAAAATTATGACAACCATACAGGTTTTTCTTGTTGGGACAATAACTGAGGATTGTATCTAAATATTTAGTTCCTCCACTCATATTAAGTTCTATCTTTAAATTATAAGGATTATAGGACATGAGGCTTTCTTCATTACCGGAAAAACCTAGATCCAACCTGATGCCCTTTAGATTAAGCTCAGAAAAAAATTTCAAATCTTCTATACTCAACTTGTGTTCCTGAAAAACGGCCGGGCTCACATCAGCAATGACTTCCATCCCCAGTGTGCCAGCATATTCACAGATTCTTTTAAATGCAGCAAGTTTTTCTCCATTTTTTTCCCCGGCAGAAAGCAAACAGGTAAAAACCCGGGTAAACCCGGCTTGACTGGCTTCCATAAGATACTCTTTATATTCTTTCTCACTGGCGTGACCGGGGTAAATGGAAACACCAAGTTCCCTCATTTATTTACCTCCTTTATTTACCCTGGTAATATACCCGAGGCAAATGACCATCCTGAACCAGAGAATATAAATATCCAGGGAAAACTTACCCCTCAAACAAAATTAAAACCCTTAGCTTTTAACTACATTTCTGTATATATCAACAAGTTCTGTAGCCAGATCTTTGATAGTCACAGCTGTCATTAGATGGTCCTGGGCATGAACGAGAAGCAGTGTTACCGGTAGTTCTTCTCCTTGAGCTTCTTTATGGATCAAACTGGTCTGCACTTTATGGGCTTGGTGTATTTTTTCCGAAGCTTCCTTGATTTTTCCTTTTGCTTCATCATGTTTACCTTCTTTTGCAGACTTGATAGCTGACATCAAAAGACTTCTGGCATCTCCACTGTGGGTAATTATTGTAACAATTGTTTTTTCAAGATCCATAGAATTCTCTCCTTATCCCTCTCAATATTATTTTATCTAATTTTTTGCCACTAGCTGGGGCATTAAATTCTATTTCATCAGCTTACTGCAGATAACCTGCAAACATAGGGGGAAATATCATGGTCCAGTTTTTTTGATTTACTGGATTATGTTTTTGGTAATGGCCTCACCTGTTCTCCGGGGAGAGGCCATTACCTATTATTGATATAAAAGCTTCCTATTCTTAGGTGTCAATCTCTATCTCAGCCTGCCGTTTTTCTTCAATTCTCCCTGCCAGAGCCACGAAAGGCAGGTAAATGAGTATGGCAATAAGGAGATTGACAATCTGCAAGAGTGCTCCCATTACCGATCCCCCTGTAGCCAGAAACCCACCTATAATGGGAGGTGTGGTCCAGGGAATCATGGCTACTGTTCTTGGAACTATTCCTGCTGCAGTAACCAGAAAACTGAAGATGGTTAATATAATGGGAGCAATGATAAATGGAATGATAAAGGCAGGATTGAGAACTATGGGCAATCCAAAAATTATTGGTTCATTGATATTGAAAACACCTGGAGCCACTGATAAATTGGCCAGACTTCTGTACTGTTTTCGTTTGCTAGCTATATAGATAGCAACTATCAGGGCAATAGATGTTCCTGCTCCTCCCATGTAGACAAAAGCATCCAGGAAAGGTTTGGTCACTATATAGGGCAGAGAAACCCCTGCTGAAAGAGCTGCCATGTTAGCCTCCAGAGCTGGCAGATACATTGTTTGCACCAGAGGTTCTACAATATTGGCTCCGTGCAACCCAAAAAACCAGAGTAAATGGGTGAGGAAAACAATAACAACAGCCGAACTTAAGGTATTTGCCATTTCTGTCAGGGGAGCCTGTATGACATCATAAATTAACTGGTGGATATTGATCATTCCCAGAGCAACAGTAATAACTTTAAACAGACCAAATATAACTATGGTGATCAGTGCTGGTAGCAGGGCAGCAAAGGATTTAGCCACTGCCGGCGGGACTCCTTCCGGCATTTTGATTATCAAGCGTTTATTGCCCAAAAGACGCACAAATATTTCAGTTGCAACCAGGGCAACAATCAGTGAAACAAATAGACCCAGGGCACCTGTCCAGGTATAAGGAATAGCCCAGGCTTCTTCCGCTGACTCCATTATTGTCATCAAACAGGCAAAAGCTACTACACCAGCTGCCATGGGATCAGACTTATAATACTTAGCCAGGTTATAGCTCACAGAAAAAACAATTAATAGAGACATAACTGCAAAAGAACCATTCCAGATATAACCACCAAATGTTGTCCACCCTTCACCAAAAATTCTGGCCATGAAGTTCTGATAAGCATCAATAGGTATATTATTGATTAAAACTGCCAGTGAACCAGCAATAATCAAAGGCATGATAGCAACAAATCCATCCCGGATAGCTACCAAGTGTCTCTGGGCACCTATTTTCCCGGCAACAGGCACAAAATACTTTTCCAGGAACTCAATAACTTTACTCATGGTTTATCCTCCTTTTCTTCGTGGAAACCTGGGGGTTCCCCTTTCTTGAGCTCCGCCAATACTTCATCCAGTACCTTTTCACCATTGATGGTCCCATAATCCCTGCTGTCAATAATCAGCATGGGAATTCCCATTGAATCCAGGACCTTTTTCAACTCACCCTCCAGATAACGGACCTGGGGACCTAATAAAAGGATACTAATCTCATCAAAATACTCTTTAGCCTCAGCCTGTGAGGCAGAGAAAACATCAATTTCCAGTCCTCTTTCAATAGCTGCTGTCTGCATTTTCTTCACCAGCAAACTCGTTGACATCCCTGCTGAGCATACCAGCATTACCTTTTTGGCCATCCTCCATCCCTCCTTGCTTTGAGTGATTTACTCTCAATCACCTCCCGGCAGTAATTATTCCTTCTGTATCTTTTATATTGCAAAAAGGGTGCCACATTTTTTTAAACCTCCGACCCCAGGAAACTACCTTGAAATATGACCTTTACCTATAACATCACAATAAAAAAGTGTGCAGCTTGACTGCACACTAACCAGTTCCATTTGCACAGTTTCTCAACTATGGCTCTATTCCTGTAAAAACAACCTGCACAAGTGAGCTCTTTCATCCTCGCCTATTTTCACCTGGTACTCTGCCTCAATGTCTTTCAGGCCTGCAGCAATCTCCTCCATCTCTGTCAGGTAATTCTGGCGAAATTCTTCTATACCTGCAAAAGGCGCTATCATTTTGCCTTTTCTCAACCTGTCCAGAAGAAAACAGATGTGCAGCGTAATACCAACCTTTACATCTCCAGAAATCACCAAATTCAACTTCTCCTCCATTAGTTGAATAAAATTCCTGGAATTTGCAACTGCTCTTTCACTATCTATTTCCGTTAGATGCTCTCTTAAGGACTTTACCATATTGTTATACATTTCTTCATTCTCCAATTGTTTTTTTAATGCTGCAATCCCTTTCCCCTCCATGACATCCAGGGCTGATACCTTTGGTAGATCAGCTGTTGGAATGTCCACTGTCCCTACTACTGCAATAATCCTGTGCTTCTTCTGTAGTTTTTGTAGTTCTGCTAGAAAATCCTCCCGGTCTAGAATCTCCAGAGCAATAATTTCCAGTTCATAATCAGAAATCAGGTTTTCTTCCAAAATTTTTTTCAACTCCAGGCTGGCGCCTTGCCCTGTAAAACAGGCCGTTACTATAATATTCTTTTTAGAAATTTGTTCAACCAACTGTACCCCAGTCTCCTTATCTTTGCCTGCAAGATTTGCTATATTCTTACAGGCCTTATATATCTCTTCCAGGTTCTCCCCAAGAACAGCTTTCCGGGTAGCTTCAATTACCATAGGTGTGCTTACCAGATCTATTGTCTTCACTTCACAATTTATATCTTCAGCCATCATATCCCCAAATACTAGCAGCGAACCCATATCTACCAGCATTAAAACCCCTTTCCCCTGCTCCAACTCCTGAACTTTTTCCCTGGCTGTGCTGTACATTGCTTGTGGTTTCATATGCAAAGGCATGTCCAGAGCAGCAGCATGGTCCACCCCAACCAGAGCATTGGCTACCCGGACCATGCTGCTGGCAGTAGAATCTCCATGGAGAATTACCAGTATGCCTACTTTATTTTGTTGTTCCTTTTTTGTTTCAAAAGGTTTAGAAGCTAGAAACATTGTCAAATAACCAATCTCATCCAGTGGTATTTCAACTGCAAACTCCTCATCTATTAGTTTGGCTACCTCCAGGGCTACCAGAAATTCCTGGCTGTTATCAACCCTGATTTGGTTGAGGCGAGGGTGGAATATTCTCTCCCCGTTACGTATTCGTTCTATACTTCGTTGAAGGTGAAGGGATAGGCCACAGAAAACTTTATTGTCATATTCCCTTCCCAGACGTTGCCGGGCAATTCTGAGAATTTTTTCTACCATATCCACTACAGAATGGCTAACAATTTTTCCTATTTCTTCCTTGCCATATCTTTCTACGGTACCCAGATATTCCTGGAAATTCATCTCAATGTCCATTTGTAAAATCTGGTTAATTTCCTCTTCGCTTTTATTCTCTTTCTTTAATTCTACAAGTTTCTGTTCAATGATATCATAAAAATACTTTTCCTCCGGCGGAGTTGCTGGAAGAACAGAGGGATAAGTTTCCTGGAACTTAAGTACTTCCCCCACCTGCTGCAGGAGTTGTTCTAAAGTTTCCCGATATTCTGATATCATCATTAAACCTGCCTTCACATGCTGGGGAATATCCTTTCCAGTTATAAGTATGAAGTCTTTATTCTGGGATTTATATTTCAAAAATGCTTTTGCACAAGCCAGTTGAATATCATTTTTTAACTGACCAATGTTATTGGGGCAGTCATAAAGCAAAAAGGAAATGAAGGCATTCTTGTCAATAAAAATATCCTTACCAATTCGCTGGGATTCTTCCTTGATAAATAGTTCAATGAGGTTATATCTCTCCTCTAATCCCCTCTCCCCAAGGGGTGGAAGAGTAATAACCATGGGAATTCTACGCATAAAGGTTTTCAGAAGGGAAGAATAAGGATTTTCTGTAGTAGCAGCAAAAATTCGCACTTCAACTTTTTCCTCCCCCTCTGTATCACCCAGAGGACGGAAATATCCTTTATCAAAATATAAAAAAAGCATTTCCTGGCCCTGAGGAGGTAGCCGGTGAATTTCATCAATAAATAATACTCCTCCATCCGCTTTTTTTAATAATCCCTGTCTGCTCTTATCTGCACCAGTAAAAGCACCTTTTTTAACTCCAAAAATCTGGGCAACAAGCAGTTGAGGATTGTCAGCATAATCTGAACAATTGAAGCGGATAAAAGGAGCACTTTTCTCCAAAACATCTGAGGTAACAGCAAATTTATACATCAGTTCTGCAAACATGGACTTGCCTGTTCCTGTTTCCCCTAATATTAGGGTATGAAGACCTGAGGGCGGATAAAGCACAGCCGCTTTAGCCTGCTGAACGGGAACCTTCAGACTGAAATCTGAGCCCACAATAAACGAAAAAATATCCTCATCTTTTTTTGGGAACTCTTGCAAATCTTCTGAGCAAAAAAGAACTGGCCGACCCTGGATTTTCTTTATCCATCCTTTATCAGAAAGCCTGTTAAGATAGCGGCTGGCATTAGCCCGGTTTATATTCAGTGCATTACTAATTTCCTGAGCAGACACACCTCTTCCCTTTTGCCTCTGCAATGATACTACTTCCCTATAAATTTCTTTTAACTTTTTCATAATAACCTCCGGTTTTGGGAAGTAAGCCTCCTTACTTTTCCAGGTGCCCATCCTGCCAGCGCAGGGTAAGCTCATAAGATTGATTACGCGGCAACTGAAACACCACCTGAACACCCTTCATAACTTCTTTGCTGCTAAAGCCACATGAGAACAGAAAAGAAATCAGTCTTGTAACCTCATCCAGATGCAGTTCCTCTTTTTCCTCCTGTTTTCCTGCCATCACCAGAGTAATCTCGCCTTTTATCTCAGGATAATCTTGTAAAACTTCGTGTATTTCCCCAAGGCTGCCCCGGAGAACATCTTCATGGACTTTGGTCAGTTCCCGAGCTAGCACAGCTTCATGTTTTTCTCCCAATATTTCTATTAAATCAAGAAGTGTTTCTTTGATTCTTTGGGGAGACTCATATATGATTATGGGGCATGTAAAGGTGGCCATCCTTTTAAGTTTTTGTTCTCGCTCTTTACCTTTTCGAGGCAAAAAACCAGCGAAATAAAACTCATCCCCGCTAAAACCAGATATGCTTAAGGCTGCTGTAACTGCACTTACTCCCGGCACTATAATAACAGGGGCTTCCTGGGCCACTACTCCTGCAATAATAGAACCAGGATCAGAGATAGCAGGCATCCCTGCATTGGTGATTAGGGCTACAGTTTTTCCTTCTCTTATCAGCTCCCTGATATAGTTCAAACGTTTTTTTTCATTATGTTCATGGCAGCTAAAAAGGCGGCCTGGAATATTGTAGTGGGCCAGAAGTTTCTTGGTCCTTCGGGTATCCTCACAGGCAATAAAATCTGCTTCTTTTAAAACATTTAAGGCCCGCAGGGTTATATCCTCCAGATTGCCAATAGGTCCACCACAGATATAGAGTTTTCCATTACCTTTCATCTATCAAGCACCAGGGTCATCTTTTCCCTCCGGCTCATTTTTTTTATGGCCATTTCCCGCTTTTGAGCCGCTCCTTTATCAGGCTGTGTTTCATAGTATACCAGGCGAAAGGGGTTCCTACCCCTGGTATAACGGGCCCCTTTCCCTTCAGTGTGCGCCTGCAATCTTTTATCAAGATTCCTGGTGATACCGGTATAAAAAGTACCGTCACCACATTCCAGCACATATACAATCCAGTTCACTCTATTTCTAACCTCCCAGGTATATTTCCTGCACCTCTTGGGAATAATCATTTCCCTCATAAATCACCAGAGGAGGCATAATATGGAGACCTTTTCCGCCTCCTTTAACACATTTCAAGAGAACTATATTAGCTTCTTTGTTCTGCCGAGGATATACCAGCCGCATCTTCTTCGGTTCAAGCTGATTCTCTTCACATAGTGAGAAAATATACAGCAGCCTGGCTGGTCTGTGTACCAGATAAAAAGAACCCCCTGCCCTGAGCAAAAATGCCCCAGCAGCAATGAAGTCCTCTAGGTTAGCAGCTAGTTCATGACGAGCTACAGCCAGGGAGGGGTCAGGGTTCTGCCTTCCTTCCTTCTGGGGAAAAAAGGGTGGGTTGGCAGTAACTATATGAAAGCTGTGGCCATCCAGATAATGGCTTACCCCGGTTATATCCAGCTGGCGGATTTCAACCAGGTCCTCCAGGCCATTCATGACAACACTTCGCCGGGAAAGATCAACCAGTTCTTTCTGCAGTTCCAGACCCATCACCCTAATTTTTTTTTTATAAGCTAAAAGCAGGGGGATAACTCCATCACCGCTTCCCAGGTCAACAGCTTTCTGTCCTCTTTTCCCCTGGACAAAGTCTGCTAAGAGAACTGCCTCCAGCCCAAAGCGGTAAAGATTTTTTTTTTGCAATATTTTTAGATCATTCCCTACCAGGGGATATACTTCCTCATCCAACGCTGTCACGCTCCTCGTAGGTGCCTTTAAGAAATTCCAGGCAGAAAAGACAATCGCCATTGCGTCTTTCACCAAATTCCACTGGACAGATATGATACCCCTCCTGATAGAGCTCCAGGAGGTTGCGAAGACCTGGTAAAAAGGATTTCCCATCGCCAGGATCTCCACCTTTGATTACCTTTTTAAGTTCCTGGTTTTCTCTCTTTAGTTCTTGATTTTCCCTGTAGAGACGGCGGCCTTCTTCTTTCAACTCCTGCCATTTTTCAATCATAACACCCATTTTCTCGTTCAATTCCGCCAGGGACTTGAAAAAATCCCCCATCAGTTACTGCCCTCCTGATTTTCTCCTGACTTCTCCTCACCAATCATATCCATATCACCGTCATCATTTTCCGCAATCTCTACCTCTAGTAGCTCCTTGTCATATGCAGAACACTCATACCTCAAACAACACATGAGTCTGCCGCAAATGCCAGAAATCTTGGCCGGATTCAAGGCCAGGTCCTGAGCCTTGGCCATTTTTATAGAAATAGGCTCAAAATCTCGGAGAAAAGTCTGACAGCATAGATTCCTTCCACATGGCCCCAGACCTCCCATCATCTTGGCCTCATCTCTTACACCTATCTGTCGCAATTCGATGCGAGTTCGGAAGATCCTGGCCAGGTCCTTCACCAGTTCCCTAAAATCCACTCTCCCTTCTGCAGTGAAAAAGAAAATTATTTTATTATTATCAAAAGTATATTCCACATCTATGAGTTTCATGGGCAAGTTGTGTTTAACTATTTTTTCCTGGCAGGTTTTGAAAGCTTCTTTTTCCTTAATCTTATTCTCTTTTACTTTTTTGATATCTTCAGGGGTTGCTTTACGCAGCACCTTTTTAAGTGGTGGCACTATATCTTCTTCTCTAACCTGCCTGGGGATAATCACTACCTGCCCCTGCTCTATGCCTCTAGCAGTCTCCACAATAACATAATCTCCAAAACTTAAAAGTATATCCTGAGGATCAAAATAATATACTTTGCCTGCTGACTTAAATGTTATTCCAACAACTGTCGGCATGTCCATCACTTCCTCCAACCATTTATTTTTAACAGCAGGGCTTCTATGGCCAGCTGCTGGTTAATACCCTGCTTTCTTAGCTGGGCACTGGTTTCCTCAACTGCTGCAATAGACTTTTCCAGGCCATTGCTTTTCCAGTTTTGAGCCTGTTCTTCCAGCTCTAAAGCAAAATCAACGTTGTATAATCCCTCCTTTCTCCCCTGGGTTATCAATATCAGGTCCCGGAACCACAGGTGCAGGACCTGAAGAAAAAACTGAAAAAATTCCTTACCCTCTTTCTCCATCCAGGAAAACAACTGATATATTGCCAGGAAGGAGTCTTTTTTCATGTTGATAAACTTTCTTAAGAAATCCTGCCTTTTGTTCAATAATTCTTCATCCTGCAGATAGCTTTTGGCCAACCCCAGGCTTCCCCGGGCCAGACCAACAACCACCTCTATTAATTCATCATCTGCCATTCCCCTCAATTCATTCTTACAGGTATCGTCTGGAATATAGGAAAAAGCAATGGGAACAGAACGAGAACGAATGGTAGGTAAAAGCAAATCCTGATTGGAAGTAATTAGTATTATTACCACATAGGCCGGAGGTTCCTCTAATACTTTGAGTAGACTGTTTGCTGCTTCACTGGTCATGGTATGAGCCTCTTGAATAACAAAAACCCTGTAGGAAGACTCATAGGGTCTGTAAGCTACAGAGCGGCGCATTTCCCGCATCTGATCTATTAATATGGAACCATCTTCAGGAAGAATTTCTGTATAGTCCGGATGGCTTCCTGCAGCAAAGCGAAGACAGGCACCACAATGAGTACAGCTATCAGTTTCCTCTTCTAAACAGAGCAAACTTGCAGCAAAAGCCCTTGCTGTGAGAGTTTTCCCCACACCTTCTGGGCCATAAAACAGGTAAGCATGATGAACCCTTTTCTTTTTCAAGTGACTTTGAAGTATACTGATAACCTTATCCTGCCCTAGAACATTACAGAAATTCATAGCTTAAATTTTCTCCCACTTCTCCACCTTCACGACAAATACTGTTGCCCCTCCCACCATTACTTCGGTGGGATAGGACATGCTAACATCCATAGTATTTCCAACAGGTGCCACAGGTGTCACAGTCTTGCGCCGGGACTTACAATTTTTACGTAAAATTTCCCTGACCTGCTCTACAGCTTCATCTTCTAATCCGATGAGAAGCGTGGTATTGCCTTCCCGTAAAAATCCACCTGTGCTGGCCAGTTTTGTAACTTGAAAATTGCTTTCCACCAGATCTTCCATAAGGGGAATGGCATCTTTATCATTAACAACAGCAATAATAAGTTTCAACTCAACCCCCTCTTTCTACCAGATAATATAAAACTTTGCTCAGAATCAAGCTATGCAGTTCTCTTTCATCCAGATCCGCTTCAAAAACTAAGAAACGCTCTTCTCTGTTGCCCAATTCCAAATATCCCTGACGGACCCGTCTGTGAAATAATAGATTCTCTTTTTCCATACGATCAAGTTCTCTACCCTTGAACCTCCCCAGTCCCTCTTCAGGATCAAGGTCCAGGAGAATGGTTATATCCGGTTTTATAAGGTCTGTGGCCAGATTGTTAACCATTTCCACTGTCTGGAGATCAAGGCCCCGGCCATAAGCTTGATAAGCAATTGAAGAGTCCAGGTATCGATCACAGATAATAACCTGTCCTTTTTCCAGAGCGGGTTTGATCCTCTCTACAGTATGCTGAAACCTGGCTGCAGCGTAGAGAAATAGTTCGCTTAAGGGCTCCATTTTTTCAACTTTGTTCAGGAGAATCTTTCTTACCTCTTCACCCAGGGCTGTCCCTCCCGGTTCTCGTGTGCACAGCACCTTAAAATTCCTCTTCTCCAACTCCTGGGCTAGTAAAGCAACCTGGGTGGATTTTCCCGAACCTTCGGGCCCCTCAAATGTTATGAGAACACCCTTTTCCATCAAGTTTTCCTCCTCCTATCCCTATATTAAAAATTATTCTCTCCTTAACGGGTAAATTCCTCTATTGGGAATAGGATACTAACAGGTAGGATAACTTAATATTGAGGGGGTGGAGGTGTGACTAGTAAAGATTCGGAAGAATTCTGGCGAAAGTGGGATTTTAAAGAAAAAGAAGAAGAAATCGCTCGTCAGCTGGGGATAAAGCTGAACACCCTCCAGAAAGTTCGCTGGGATCTGCAGAAAAAAAGTAACGAATAAAAGGAAAGGCCAGGTATTACCTGCCTTTTTTCTTGAAAACTCTTTCCGGGAATCTATAACTTTACCCTGAAAAAATATTTTTTGTTGTCATGCCAGCTTATTCGGGGTCCTGCTCCAGGTTACTCCACCATATAGTTAGGGGCCTCTTTAGTTATGGTAACGTCATGGGGATGTCCCTCCCGCAATCCAGCACTGGTAATACGGACAAATCTGGCTTTTTTCTGTAATTCCTTGATACTGGCAGAACCGCAATAGCCCATACCTGCCCTGAGTCCTCCCACGAGCTGGTAGAGCGTATCAGCAACCGCCCCTTTATAAGGGATACGTCCCTCTATCCCTTCCGGCACCAACTTAGTTTCCTCCCTGTTATCATAAAAATATCTGTCTCCACTTCCTTCTCTCATAGCTCCCAGGGATCCCATACCCCGGTACACTTTATAACTACGACCCTTGTATATCTCCAGCTCGCCAGGGCTCTCTTCAGTCCCAGCCAGCAGACTGCCCAGCATAACAGTTTCTGCTCCTACAGCTAAAGCCTTGGTAATATCACCAGAAAATTTTATGCCACCATCAGCAATTATGGGAACACCGGTGCCCTGAGCTGCTCTGGCACATTCAAACACAGCACTGAGCTGAGGAACTCCTATTCCGGCAATAACCCTGGTTGTACAGATGGACCCGGGTCCAATTCCCACTTTGACTGCATCAACACCTGCTTCAATAAGGGCTTTTGTCCCTTCTGCTGTTGCTACATTACCGGCAATGAGCTCCAGATCCGGATATACTTTTTTAATTCTCCTTATAGCTTCCATGACCATACGGGAATGACCATGTGCCGTGTCCAAAACCACCACGTCCACATTTACATCAAAAAGTGCCTCTACTCTTTCCATGCTATCAGGTGTAACTCCAACTGCTGCTCCTACCAGGAGTCTCTTTTTAGCATCTTTTGCTGCCTGAGGATATCGTCTAGCTTTTTCAATATCTTTGATGGTTATTAGACCAGTCAGAACAAAATCTTCATCCACCAGAGGCAGTTTCTCTATCTTATGCTCTTGAAGAATTGTTTTTGCCTGTTCCATGGTGGTACCTAAGGGGGCAGTTATCAGATTTTCCCTTGTCATAACCTGAGAAATAGGTTGATCATAATTCTCTATAAACCGGAGATCCCTGTTGGTTATAATGCCTACCAGCTTTTTATTCTCATCTACTATGGGCACCCCGGAAATTCGGTATTTACTCATAAGCTTTTCAGCCTCAATAAGATGGTTTTGGGGATGCAAATAGAAAGGATCAACAATTATGCCACTTTCTGATCTTTTAACTCGGTCTACTCCCTCTGCCTGTTCTTCTATGGACATATTTTTGTGAATTATACCCAGCCCACCCTCTCTAGCCAGTGCTACTGCCATCCTGTTAGCAGTTACTGTATCCATTGGAGAAGATACAATAGGGATATTAACATTAATATTCCTGCTAACTCTACTTCTAACATCAGCCTGGCGAGGCATGATTTCAGAATAATTTGGGAGCAAAAGAACGTCATCAAAGGTCAAACCTACTCTGCTAAACTCCTTTTCCATAGAAACGGCCCTACACTCAGGCCCTCACCTCCCGAGTAAATTGCAATTATTTTACCAGAAAAGATGGCAGGAGTCAAGGAAGCTGGAAATATTCCTTTATCGTCCCACTGAATTGAAGAGGCCTTTTATTTTCACAATAGATAAAAAGCCCCCATGAAGTAAAACAGTAACAGTAATAGTAACTGAAACAGCAACACCAACAAGCACAGGAGGATTTAATTCTGTAACAAGAAACAATATGTAGGCAAAAATACCGCCTGTTAGACCTACCAATACGTAGATTCCCACACTCCTGAGAATTGTCATTAATATCCCTCCGAAAATATTATCTTCTCAATACCGTTTTTTTCAAAACTGTTGGACAATAAAAAAGGGGGCAAAGCCCCCTATTCAACACTGACGAAAGTTATGATATTGTCCATTTCCGTTCGCAATTTGCTATCTATTTCCGGATTTTTACCGTCAGCAGCTAAGTACACCTTCACATCCATTGTTTGACTGGTGATGCTACGGAGCAAACGGTTATGTTCCTGAGAAAAATACATGTAACTGCTTCCTATGTGTAAAACTTCTATGAACCCCTTTTCTTCATTTTCATCCTCAAAGGATACTGTTTCCTGGAAACGCATGGAGGCCCTTATTTTCACACATTCAATTCCACCAATTTCTTCATAGCCTACAACCTCATAATTTACATTGGCAACAAGTGGTTCTCCCACTGATGCCTGGGGAAGAGTAAATTCCTGTTCCCCGGTCCAGGTATAGCCTACATAAACTTCTTCTTCCGGCAAATCTGGAACCAACAGTTTGCCTGAAGAAGCCAGGTTTACCTGAGTAATTTCCTGCACTTTTGGATCAATTTCTTCCTCTATTATCTTACCCTTACTGTCAATAGTTAACCGGACCAGATCCTGACCAATAACCCCATCAAGCTTTTCCTGCAAGTCTTCTTTGAAACTGAGAGGAGTTGCCGTATTTTCTTCACCTTTAACGGCCATATCGCGGTCAAAACGATTTACCTCCAGGGCATTGAATAAGATGCCAAATTTATAGTTTTCTCCCTCTACTGCTTGTAGCTGCTGAGTAAATTCGCTGACAACATCGATTACTGTTTCAACAGATAATTTTCCTGTCTCAACTGAACTCTTAAGGCTGAAAAGGTGGCGGTAGATAACCTCTTCACCTTCCTCATAAGAATAACGAAGGACTATTGTATCCGCAATGACAGTCGCAGAGAAAATAAGCAGCAGAATAAGTAAAAATAGAGTAATATCTTTTACCCTGCCCTTCATTCTACCTCCTCCTTTCATGGTACTAATTCGTTAGTTGCATCATCAATTCCTGCCAGCATTACAGTATTTTCCCCATTACTCTTTCCCTAGAAAGATGGTCTCGGAAATAATAGTGGCTTCAGCTGAGGAAAGCATTTTATCACCTTCCATTAGCTCCAGGGAAAACCATTGATCTTCTTCTGCAGCTATAACCCGGCCTTCTCTATGAGAAAAACTTAGAACCCGGGAACCTTCAATTGAGAACCTGGCTTTTTGCCCTTCTTCCATCTCTATCTCGAATGAATCGCTGATAGTTGTTTCGATTATCAAGCACTCTCGACCTTCTACCATCTTAACATCCTTAACCTTGTTAGTGACTGTAATTTTAATATCCTTTCCAATTTCAGGGACTTCGAAAATCAACTCCTCTTCCCAGGAACTACCTTTATCTAAAACATCAGCTGGCATGGGCAGAAAAAGTCTCTGACCTACTTGTAAGATATCACCCTGCAGCTGTTCCTTTATATCCTTGGAAATATCCTCTTCAAGGATATTTCCCCGGTTATCTATAGTTATTCTCAACCAGTTATCATCAAGCAGAGCCTTGTAAGTGGACATGGTTCTGCTCTTCATATCCATGGCCCGGGGTTCTCTGCCCCCAGCAGAAACTTCCAGTATAGCTTCAGGTATATCCAGTTTATCAAAAGTAATCTCAAAGCTATACTGATTATTTTTGACCTCCAGCATCTTCTGACGGTAATCAACAATTACAGATACTATGTTACGCATAGTGTCTCTATCTTCTTTAATTGTAGCATCTACCTTTACAGTATCCTGATAAAGCAAAACCTCATCTTCTTGGAATCGATACCGAAGCAGGTAACCAAATCCCAGCACAGCTGAAGAAAGCAGGGAAACAAAAAGAAAAACACCCAGAAGAACTAAAATAAACCTTTTTCCCTTCACCATTACCAGCTCCTTTAAAATCCATTGTCCCTTGTTTCTTAGTTCGCCGTGGTTTAGCTTAATCCTTTTAATAATTTCTTGTCCTGAACAGGTCTAAAGAGATGATTTTACCAGTTTTCCCAGTGTTTTCTGCAGCATTTCCTCCAGGATATCTGGTAAGCCCTCCATGTCAACCTGTAAAAAACCCTGCAAAATTGCAGCAACAGACTCTTCTTCGGTAAACCCTCTGCTCATCAAATATTCCACTGCTTCCTGGCTTACAGGCCCCACTGCTGCTTCATGGGTCATATCCGCCTGGGGAGCCCCTTCTACCCAAAGTTCAGGCACAGCATTCATACAGGAAGAGTGAGAAAGAATCATGCCCTTGCATTCTAAATGGGCCTTGGAGGTATTGCTCCGGGCCAGCAATCGTCCCCGCATCATCACCCTGGATGAGTCTGTAGAAAGGGCTCTACTAATAGCATCTCCACTGGTATTTTCGCCATTCAGTTCAATGAGAGAGCCAAGGTCAAGGTCTGCCTCCTTCTGGCCAAAGACCACCGTATTGGATCGGGCCCGGGCCCCTCTTCCTGTCAGCATAATCCTGGGATAAGCCTGAATCGAGCGGACCGGCTGTAGAAGCAGGTAATTATTAACAAAAGTACCTTCATCTTCTACCTGCACACCGGTTCGAGCCCGAACATGAAAATCTTCAGCCCAGTTGTGTACCATTGTAAAACTCAAACTGGCTCCTTTTTTAATGAAAAATTCGGAAATCCCCAGATGATAACCTTTATTCACGGTAGGGGCACCTGTGCAACCAGTAATGATTTGAGCCTGGGAATCTTCCTCTGCCACAACTATGTTGTGTACCAGTTGACTGGAATCATTCTCAGGCAGGAGCAGGCAGGATTGAATGGGCTCTTCTATCTTTGCTCCTGGCAGTATCCGAATGAAGTAACCTCCCCGGCCATAGAGTTCCACCAGAGCTGTGTACTTATCCATGTCAACAGGAACCAGGCTCCACCAGTAATCCCAGAGCCAGGAGTATTTTTCCAGGGCATTTTCAATTGTCAGCACCTCAATTTTCCCCTGATAAGCGTCTTTTATGCCCTCATAAATCACTGAATTACCTCTCTGGAAAAAAGAGCCGGAACGGTTTTTCTCATCTACATCAATGCCAGCAAGAAGCGAAGCTTCTGCCAATCTTTTTTCCAGATCCTTAAGTGAAGAGAGACTGGCTTCATCTGTAGCTTCAGATGGAGGTGAAATATCAATATCCGGTCCGTAGATAGCCCTTTTATTCTGGGCATTCAATGCTCTATCCTTAAGTTTTTTCTGCTTATCCTTTATTGTTTCTGAAGAATTTTTTGACATTCTTTGCACCCCTCATAACCATGCTTCTCTACTTCCTCAAATAAATCCCTGGGATTACCACTGCAGAGAATTCTACCCTTTAACATAACATATCCCCGGTCAGCATTCAAATAGTCCATAATATTGCCGGTATGAGTTATGACCAGACCGGATCTTTCCTTTTCCACTTCTCGCCGGGCTTTCAATAAATTGCGTAAAGCCTCCCCAACAACAGAAATGTTGTCCAGGTCAACCCCTGATTCCGGCTCATCTACCAGAATCAATGAAGGATCCTGGATAAGTAGTTGCAGAAGTTCTCCCCGCTTCATTTCCCCTCCAGAAAAGTTTTCATTAAAAGGTCTATTCTGGAGGTAATCACAATTCAACTGTTGAGAATACTGGGAAGCATTTCTAGTTCCTCCATGCTTTTCACCCATCATATTTGTCAGTTCACCTAGAGTTAATTCTGGAATAACTGGTGCCTTCTGCATGGCAATACCAATTCCCAGGCGAGCCCGCTGATCTACTGGCATATGAGTAATATCCTGCCCCTTAAAAATTATTCTACCCTTTTCCACCCTTAAATTTCCAAGCCCCATTATGGTTCGGAGAAGGGTAGTTTTCCCTGAACCATTAGGGCCAAGAAGAATATGAATTTGGCCTCCTGGAATATCTAGAGAAATATCCTTTAGTATCTCTTCACCCTCGGCACTAACAGTAAGGTTTTCGATCTCCAGCACTTCACACCCTCCTTTCCTTTTGCCACACATCTTTTTCCTCCTACCATTGCTGTGTACTATAGTAAAAAAGAGCCAGCAATGGCTCTTTTAATTCTCTGTCAGCACATAGTCATCGTACTCCAGTTCAAATCTTAGCTTATGCTTTGCTTCTTCTTGAGCCAGATTGCTAAAAACTTCTTTCAGATTCTCATCAAGAGACTTCTCTGCCAGATCCATATACAGCATAAAAGCTGCTTTTTCCCGTTTCATTGCCAGAATGAGGGCTTCCTGATAATCCATCTCTGGCTTTTCTTCTATATCAACCAGATAATCAGCAACCTTTAAGTCTGCTACCTGGCCAGGAGAAAACCCCTTATTTTCTCCCCTCTTAACTGCCAAAAGTTTTTTCCTGTGCCCTTCCTCTTCCCGGGCAAATTCTTCAAAGACTTTGCTCATAGCCGGCCTTTCCATCCTTTTAGCCAGATTTCTGTAGAACTCCATAGCTTCTTCCTCTTTTTCTATGGCAAAATCAAGTGCTTCTTCAATGGTTGCAAATTCTTTCATTTTATCCCTCCATTCATTTTTAGTAACAATATTATATTTTACAAAACCAGTCAATCTCCTTCTTATTTTTACACTCCGATAGCAGAAATGCACTTCGGTTTAATCACCCAAGAATCCCCTGCCGCCTTTAGGTATGGGGAGTGTCAACTTATCACTGCGAAGAAATAATACAACACTAAACCTCCCACAATTGCTATAAGAGTGCTTAGCAATGTTCCCACAATATAGTACTCAGCAAAATCTTTCTTTTCCAGCTCCTTGTAACGGGCCACAGATTTTGCTGCCAGTATGAAGGCAATGGAAGTAAAGGCTCCTGCCATAACCAGGGGCAGAATTATAGCTCGCTCCAGTATACCAATATAGCGGCCTGCCTGCCTTGTTTCCTCCCCTCCGGCCTGGCTCTCAGGTAAAGCCAGATATTTCAGGTCCAGAACACCCCGCACCAGAACAGAACCGCCTAACAGTGTGTACAGGTAAACGATAGCAGCGAGCAAAAAGTGATCAAGATTAAACCCCATGAAGATTTGTTCTGTCAATTCTTTACCTGCCGGTGTGAGGAGAGAACTGTAAAAATCAAGTATAGAAGGGCAGGCTTCTAGCCTAAACCACTACCATAGGATAAATATCAATATCAGATGCAAGAATTGATCCAGGGAAAAAG
>PUNT01000258.1 GCA_003551905.1 Halanaerobiales bacterium | reverse complement strand
CTTCTTGAGGAGCTCACCAGCCTCATCAGAGCCCAGCTTCCCCAGAAAAGAGCTTTTCAAACCCAATCTGGCTGCTCCCACGGCAATATTGGCTGTAGAACCCCCTGGCAACCTTTGAGGCCCCCGGCAGGGAAAAACTATCTCATCCTCCCGGGGGAAATTTTCAACTTCCACAATAATATCCAGAGCTGCAGCTCCCATGCATGTTATCCTGCCATCCATACTAATCGCCCTTTCCAGTATGGTGAGCTCCTCTTTCTATCCTATCATAATAACACAGAATCATTGTGTTTGCTGAGATAATATTTTTGACCAGTTGATTGCCGGCTGGAAACTTATTTGTATAATTCTGGTAATACTATTCCATCAAAATCTAAAGTGAATACTTCTGACCAGGCCCGGAGAAATAGGATTGAAGGGACAATATCCACAACTACCGATTCTTTGATGGTAGTGGTGGGAACATTAGGTCCATGGAAAAGAATTGGTACCAGCATGTCCTCATCTCTTAATGAACCATGGCTGCCCCGGGTATAACCCAACTCTACCAGCAAAGGAGCTGCCTGAAACATGTATCTTTCTTCAGCAATCAGGATGACATCCGGCGACCTTTCATGCAGCAATCTGAGCTCATGCATATCTTCCTGGGTCAGCACCTGTTCAACACCTTCAATATTCTCCAGAAAACTCAAAAGTTCCTCTGTTATCTCATGACGAAACCAGAGATAGGCCGCATTACCATCCATGGCACATAGAAAATCCTCTCGCATCTCGTATCCTTCATCAATCAATATGTCATTTATCAGGAGAGGCTTATCAACGTAAGACATGCCATGATCAGCAGTAATGACCAGCAGTGTTTCATCATAAAGATCTTCATCTTTAAGAAACTGAACAAAATCTGCCAGATCCCGGTCAAAATTCAATACTGATTCTTTAGTTTCGTCAGCATAGGGACCATAGGCATGCCCTATAACATCCGGGCCAGCAATATTAACAAAAATGCTGGTAGCACCTTTTCTTGTGATAACTTCTTTCAGACCAGCGAAAATCCAATTGTCGTGGAGATTATAGTACTTGACAAAGTCATCTGAACGTAAGGTCATAGGTGGCAATTCCGGCAAATATTCTTCCAGGCTGTCTGGATAGTTATCATAGGTTACTCTAATATCTGTCCAGATCCTATGGCCTATGCCACTCTTCCCGGAAACAAATGCAGTTTTCTCTCCCCTGTCGCTGGCTATATCCAGCAAAGTGGGAGATTGGACGAAGGACAAACCATCAAACCGCTGCAGACCATCATCAAAATCATCCACATATCTCTTGCCGGTAATGCCGTGTCGGTCCGGATAAACCCCTGTGAATATTGAGCCATGAGCACTGGAAGTGCTGGAAACAAATGTAACAGAACCAACTCCATAGGCACCATCCTCAGCCAGTTTTTTAAATGTGGAATCTTCTTCTAGATACTCGATATAGTCTGCGCGCCAGCCATCAATAACAATTAAAATGGCCAGAGATGGCATCTGGGCCTGCACAGAAGGTAGAAAAACCAAAACAGCTATAACCAGCAATACAGACAGGAAAACGAATTTATTCATTATCTGATTCTTAAACAAGCTAACCACCTTCTTTAATAAAATTGGAACCTATCTTAAAAAAGATTTTTTCCCAACTCTCTAGAATTCAATTTGAGAACAAATTCCTGTTTTTTTTATGGGGCTGCCTTAACATTGAAAGGCAGCCCCGCCTGCTATTTACCTATTCAGGAAGGATGATCTTTTCGATCCAGAAAAACCACTTGTCCTGATCATATGTTTCTTCTACTTCAGGATAATCAACATTGGGATAAGCTGGCTTAATGGGGCCTCCCCGGCCATCAGCTAGAGGACTCTCATTATCTATTGTAGCCAGTATAATTGGGAATTCCTGCAGATCTTTAAACCATACAGTGCGTTCCCAGCCATCACTGGCAACAAGAATAACTTCTTCTGCAACACCAGGATAACCCACATGGCGGAGAACATCTATAATCCTGGGTCCGCCATATTTCCTGGATCCAAACCAGGGATCATTGGCTTCATATTCAACAATACCAAGAGCTTCCAGGCTTGCCACATCAAAAGCAAATCCATCATCAGTATTGTTAATAGCGCCTCCAACTACAGTTAGCTTGATATCTTCAGGAGGTGCAGGAGGAGTACCAGCAGTTACCTCTACAGTTTCCACCCACCAGGACCAGTAGTCTTCATCATACTTTTCCTTGACAGTTTCCTGATGGTCATAGGGGAAGGCCAGTTTGACCGGTCCACCCTGACCGCCGGGCAGGTGGTCATCTCCTAGCTTTGTCACAAAAATAATATCATAATTGTAGACGTCTTCCAGGGACAGCTCCACTTTCTTGCCATCGCTGGCTACAACTGATATTGAATCTACCGCTGCCCCGGGAACTCCCACATGATCCAGGACCTTGCTGACAGGCACACCTCCATAGGCCTGCTTACCCATCCAGGGATCAGTAACATCATAGGAAATTGTACCCAGTTTCTCCAGCATCTCCAGGTCAAAGGCAAAGTTGCCTTCAACATTGGCAGCAGCTGTATCTCCTTTAACTGTAAGGACAATATCATCCTGAGGTTTTTCATAAGCTATTACTGCTGCTGTCAACATTACTACTAGAGATACAACCATTAAAACAGCAAACAATTTCTTCACAATTTATACCTCCTTGTATAATATAAGCAGCAAAGGTTTTAGGCCCGAATTTCCAATTCTTAAGCTGCTCAATTTATGGTCTTTGAAAATCTATCAGTATTAGCCGTAGAGGTTGTGGATATGTGGGCAAAGCGAAGCTTTGTCCAAGCAGTTGTGGAGCTTGTGGGTAACTCCGTAAGGAGTTATCCAGCAAATCCATAGCTGCGGCATATCCACAGCCCTCTAAATTAAGCTTGCAGTCCTGAGGCATCTTTGGGAAAATAGAGCCATAGGTGTCTACCAAGGGAAAGTTCCGCTATCTCCTGTTGCCCCGTTAATCGGGTGTCTTCCGAGCAAAGAGTGTTCCCCTGGCCCCATGCTATAGACCTACACGTTGACTGTTTCCCGAAGCCCTCTCCCTCCCACTAGCAGAAGGAGGTTTGTGCACTGAGGGGACACGGTGTATTCCAATAAATCGCAAGGCTGTCGTTCATGGGTTTCCCAGGGATGCCCCAGGACTGTAGACACTACATCCTTTCCCAAAGGAGGTGATCCCTATGTCTTGCCCCTTATTTATCGGTATTGATGTAAGCAGCAAAGAGAATACGGTCTGTTGTTTGTCTAATGATGATGAGAAACGCCCATTAGCTCGTTTTCGTGTGATGAATAATCGACCAGGCATTCTTGAGCTTAGAGATCGGGTTAACAGCTTGCTAGAAAAGCATAACTTTGATAGTTTGCTGTTTGGTCTTGAACATACTGGCTGTTATTCTACTCATGCTGCAATGTATCTGCAGCAACACTTGGAGTTCAACTGCCCTTATATGAAAGTATACAAGTTTAACCCTGGTCTTATTAAGCAGTTTAAAAAGGCTCATTTTCTGGATGCACCTAAAAATGATCGGATTGATGCTTGGTATATTGCTGCAAGGCTTAAGAGCGGACATCTACCCCATCCTTTCACTTGGAGTGAACCTTTGTTGGCTCTGCAGAGATTAACTCGAGCCAGGTATCATCTGATACAAAATTTAGTTCGTGAAAGTAATGTTCTGATGTCTAATATGTACCTCAAATGCGTGATTACACTTTAGTTTTTAATAATAAGCTTTCAGCTACTTCCTTGGCTGTTATGGAAGACTTCGAATCTGCTGAGGCTTTGGCCGAGATCCCTCTTGATGAGCTTATTGAGTTTTTGGTTGCTCATGGCAAGAACCGTTTTAGTGACCCGGAAACTGTGGCTAAAGAACTTAAAAAGGCCGCTCGTTCTTCTTACCGTTTGCCCAAAGCTATGACTGACACTGTCAATCTGGCCATGGCTTCTAGTATCCGGGTCATCAGGACACTTCAGGAGCAGATTAAATCTCTGAAAAAAGCTATTCAAGATCATCTCGACACGATCCCACAGACTTTAGATTCTATACCTGGTATTGGTTCTATCTTTGCTTCAGGAATAGTAGCAGAAATTGTTGATATAAACCAGTTTAAGAGCCATAAACAATTAGCTAAATTAGCAGGTCTGGCCTGGACAGAGCATCAGTCGGGAAATTTTACTGCTAAAAGGACCAGACTTATTAACTCCGGCAATCGCTTTTTGCGGTACCACTTAATTGAAGCGGCTAACAGTGTCAAAGTGCACTACCCTGTTTTTGCCGAGTATTATGCCAAAAAAAGCGCTGAGCCGAAGCAGTTTGCACATAAACGTGCCCTTGCGCTTACTGCCCGTAAATTGGTTCGGTTGGTCTATACCCTGCTAAAGACCAATCAACTATACCAACCGAGGGGAGGATACCGATAAAAAATTAATTAGTAAAAGTAGCAAGACATTATCTACCTTTTTCTTGTAATATTGGTATCTATTGTTACTCAAAAAGGTAGGGCTTGTTTGGTGATGCTTTTTTTTCAGGAAACACCCCCTTTTTAATAGCGTCCTAGCTAAAAAATTTCCAATTAGCTCTTGACATACTACCGCTGCTCTTCGTTGCTACTGGCTTTGATAATGCGTTCCAGCAAAGCTTCGGGTTTTTGGGTGGGATAACCAAGGCGCTCTTTTGTTTGTGGTGAAATTGGATTAATATCAGTCCAAACATCAGGAGGAGCGGTCCCTTTTATTTGATCCGCAAACCACTTTAAACGTGGCACGCCTCCTCGCTTTTTGGGCCAATAGATCATGCCCACCTTATCCAGTGCATCTAACTTATCCTGGGTTGTTCCCTGCTTAATATTGAAACGCTCTAATACTTTACCTGGTAATGCCCAATGCCTGCCAACATCTGTAGGGTTGATACCTCGCCAAGGCTGACCACTTTCACCATGTCTTATTCCTGCTCCAGTCAAGGAAATAGGCTGAAAACGTCGACCTTTGCTATCTTTTAATGTGAAATGTTTTTCTATGTATTCCGAATCGGGAGGTACCTGTAAATTAGTCCAGTTGTATGTATCACTCTTTGAATAATAAAAAATAACATCATGAACAGGTCCATACCTTATTGAAGATCCATGTGCATAAGTTCTTTTCCAGATGATTTCGTTGCGAAAATTAGTATGGCCAAACACTGCATCTAGAACCAACTTTAAATAATGACTTGCCGTAGG
>PUNT01000227.1 GCA_003551905.1 Halanaerobiales bacterium | reverse complement strand
AATGCATTTCAATACCTTCGGCATATTTCAGGCCTATTCTCTCCAGCATGGAAGCAGCAATAACCTGTTCCAGGTACCAGGGTTGAAACCGGTCAATCTGATTGGCCGGGATTCCATATTTTCTTCCTTTATCTACCGCTTTAGCATAGAGATCAGCTGTCAGTTTGTTTTCCAGTGAGTTCTCCGGCCCATAAAAACCGAGTTCCTGCACTAATACCTGGAGCTGCAGTTGATCCATATGCAGGACATCAACTTCAACTACCAGGCACCGGGCGCTGGCAAAGGCTTCTTCTACTGGGTCTGCCAGGGGGTAACTTCCCCGGGGCATGAGATGGAAGGAGCCCAGGAGATAAATTTTATTATCCCCTTCACTCACCTCCCAGAGCAGATGGCTTTCAGCTGTTACTGGAAAAACACATATGATTATAATAGTTAAGAGGACAGTAAAGAGGTACTTTCTGTACATCAAGGATACTCCTTTCTTCTCACAAAATATTAAACTACCTTTAGGGTGTTACCCGGGAGGTAGTTTTATTCAATGATGTCTATCTCTATTTTCTCCATATAGAGCTGACCTCCTTTTTTCCTGTTGATGCTGTTCTGCAGCAGGAAAAAACCTAAGGATTAATAGATCTCTATGTGTTTTACAATTTTATGAAATTAATGGACTTGCTGAACAATATTGGCAAAAAGATTAAAGGTAAGCTGCCTAATAATTGGGTAAGGTTTGTTTTCAGGGGCACAAGGCTTAGTTTTGACTTGGCCTGTGTTTAATGCTATAATTAAACAAAGAAGCTGGTATTGCTGGCGAAAAGGGGATAGTACCCTTAATTTTTCGCTATTTTTTTCGGGAGGTGAAGTGGAATGGAAAACAATATAGATTATAGAAGAGAGATGGCCCTGGAAAGAAGTAAAGAGCTAAAGGGAAAAATCCAGGATTATCTGCAGGCCAGAGAAGAAATCCCATCCGGGTTGGAAAGAAAAGAAGCCATAAGAGAGCAACAAAGAAAAATAATGGAATGTTTGGATGCTACCCCTCAGGATTGGAATGACTGGCAGTGGCAGGTTAAAAATCGCATCAGCCATACCAGCATACTGTCTCAGGTGCTGGAACTTTCGCCAGAACAATGCCAGCAAATAGAAAAGGTGGGAGAACAGTACCGCTGGACTATTTCACCCTATTATTTGAGCCTTATCGATCCTGATAACCACATAGATCCGGTTAAAATGCAATCGGTGCCCAGTGAACTGGAACTGGATACCCGGGGTAGCCTTGACCCCATGTCTGAAGAGGATACATCACCTGCCCCCCTCATTACCCGACGCTATCCGGACAGGTTGATAATTAAGGTGACAAATCAATGTGGCATGTACTGCCGGCATTGTCAGAGACGCCGTTATATAGGTGAAGTGGATCGTCCTGCTGACCGGAAAGATATGGAAGCAGCAATTGAATACATAAAGCAGAACCCAGAAATCCGGGATGTTTTGCTGACCGGCGGCGATGCTTTTCTCCTGGGCAATGATGTGATTGAGTGGCTCTTATCCAGCTTGAGAGATATTCCCCATGTGGAAATAATTAGACTTGGTACCCGGACTCTGGTTACCATGCCCCAAAGGGTGGATGAGGAACTGGTTGAAATTTTAGCCAGGTACCACCCGGTTTATGTCAACACCCAGTTCAACCATCCCCAGGAAGTTACTGAAGAAGCTGCCCAGGCCTGTGATCGCCTGACCCGGGCTGGTGTTGTTATTGGCAATCAGATGGTTCTTCTCCGGGGTATTAACAACGATCCTTTTGTGGTCAAAAAGCTCAACCACGAACTGTTGAAAATTAGAGTCATACCCTACTATATCTTCCACGCTAAAGGTGTTCGGGGAACAACCCATTTCCGGACCAGGGTTGAGCGGGGAATTGAAATAATGGAACAGCTCCGGGGCTATACCTCTGGTCTGGCCATACCAACTTATATAATAAATGCTCCCAAAGGTCAGGGTAAAACCCCAATACTGCCTGAGTACCTGGTTTCCTGGGGGCGAGATCATGTGCTGATTCGTACCTGGGAGAAAAAAGTCCTGGAATACCCCAATTACCGGGGGGACTGGACAGAGGAGAATATTTTCTAGGGCCAGGGGGCTGTTGTCAATAAAAAAAAACGGTGGTATAATAGTTTTTGTCAGGATGTCAGGGTTACCTGACATCCTTTTTAGAACAAGGAGGCAAATTTAATGAAAGGTTTGCTCAGCAAAATTTTTAAAGACCCCAGTGAAAAAGAACTGAAACGCCTCTGGCCCATGGTGCACGAGATCAATGACTTAGAAGCGGATATGAAAAAGCTTACCGACGCCGAGCTCAGGGGAAAAACTCATGAGTTTCGCAGCCGGCTGGAGGCTGGTGAAACCCTGGATGACCTGCTGGTAGAAGCTTTTGCTGTTGTGCGGGAAGCTGCTCAACGGTCTACCCCAGAAAAATTTCGTCACTTTGATGTTCAGCTTTTAGGAGGCATTGTTCTTCATCAGGGCAAAATTGCTGAGATGAAAACTGGTGAAGGTAAAACTCTTGTTGCTACACTTCCTGCCTATCTTAATGCCCTCACCGGTCGCGGAGTTCATATCATAACAGTGAATGAGTACCTGGCCAGGCGTGATGCTGAATGGATGGGACCTATATATGAGTTTTTGGGCTTGACTGTAGGCCTTACCCTGCATGGTATGGAGTACCACGAGAAAAAAGAAGCCTATAACTGCCATATTGTTTTCGGTACCAACAATGAATTCGGATTTGACTACCTCAGGGACAATATGGCTCTTTCTCCGGAACAGGTAGTACAGAGGGAACAGCACTATGCTATTTTGGACGAGGTGGATAGTATTCTCATCGACGAGGCCAGAACTCCCCTGATTATATCCGGACCCAGTGAAGATTCTCCTGCCTTTTACTATCAGTTTGCCCGGCTGGTTCCCCGCTTGCAAAAGGATGAGCACTATACAGTGGATGAAAAAGCCCATTCTGTAGCTCTTACCGAAGAAGGAGTTCAGAAAGTAGAAGAACTTTTAAACATTGAGAACCTTTATGATGACCAACATGTAAGTCTCACCCATCACTTGAATCAGGCCCTGAAGGCCCATTCTCTCATGCATCGAGACCGGGATTATGTGGTTACCGATGGCCAGGTGAATATTGTTGATGAATTTACCGGTCGAATAATGGAAGGGCGCCGTTACAGTGATGGATTGCATCAGGCCATAGAAGCCAAGGAAGGGGTTAAAATTGAGAAGGAAAGCCAGACCATGGCCAGCATTACCTATCAGAACCTCTTCCGCATGTATGAGAAATTAGCTGGCATGACTGGCACTGCAGAAACTGAAGAAGAGGAATTCATCAAAATCTATAACATGGAAGTAGTTGTAGTTCCCACCCATAAACCCATGATTCGGGAGGATTCATCTGACCTGGTCTATAAATCTGTGTCTGGTAAGTTTCAGGCCATAGTGCGAGATATAGTTGAGAGGCATGAAAAGAGACAGCCGGTCCTGGTAGGCACAATATCAATTGAAAGAAGTGAAATTTTAAGCAGCATGCTGAAAAAAGAAGGAGTGCCCCATGAAGTCTTGAATGCCAAGTACCATCAAAAAGAAGCCGAGATAATCAAAGGAGCTGGTCAGCAAGGAGCTGTAACAATTGCCACCAACATGGCCGGTCGGGGTACTGACATTGTTCTGGGACCTGGTGTAATAGAGAAAGGTGGACTTCATGTTCTGGGAACTGAGCGCCATGAAAGCCGGCGTATTGATAATCAGCTCCGGGGTCGTTCTGGACGTCAGGGAGATCCGGGATCATCCCAGTTCTATATTTCCCTGGAAGACGATCTCATGCGTCTCTTCGCTTCTGACACTGTTTACAAGATAATGGATCGCATGGGCATGGCAGAGGATGTGCCAGTAGAACATTCTCTAATAACCAGGGGAATAGAAAACGCCCAGAAGAAAGTGGAGAGCAGAAACTTTGAGATCCGCCGCTATGTCTTAGAATATGATGATGTTCTTAACAAGCAGCGGGAAATAATATATAATCAGCGCCGGGAAGTGTTGTTCACCGAGTCCATAAAGGAAAGGATACTGGACATGATCCGGCAGGTTATTGAGGATCAGATTGACCTGTACCTGCCGGAAGGAGTTCATCCAGAGGAATGGGATGTAAAGGCGCTGCTAAAGGCTGCTGAAAGGATTTATCTGCCAACCGGCACCCTGACAGTTGAAAAGCTCCAGGGCTGGGCCAGGGAAGAAATAAGCCAGGAGCTGGAAGAAAAAGCCCATACCACCTATCATCGCCGGGAAAAAGAGTGGGGAGAAGAGATAATGCGCCGCCGGGAAAAACTCCTGGCCCTGCAAATAATCGACCGGAAGTGGATGGATCATCTGGATACCATGGATGAACTCCGCCAGGGTATTTCACTCCGGGCTTATGGCCAGAGGGATCCGCTGGTGGAGTATAAATTTGAATCCTTTGAAATATTCAACAATATGACAGCTAGCATCCGGGAAGACCTGGTGAGGGTTCTTTGCAAGTACCAGGCCAGACCTGAAGGTATAAAGCTTTCCAGGCGTCAGTTTTCTGTGGAGGGACCGGAAGAGACTGATCTGAACAGGACCTTCCGGGAAGCTAACAGGAGATTATCTGCTGCTCGGGCTGCTGGTGGAGAAGGAGAAAAACCGGTACGCCAACCGGTAATCAAAGGTGAAAAAGTTGGCCGCAACGACCCCTGCCCTTGTGGCAGCGGCAAGAAATATAAAAAATGTTGTGGCTAAGAACAGGAAGGTGATAAAATGCTTTACGAATTGAAAAAGGGTTTGGAGACCCAGAAAGAATCACTTCAGGATTTGAGGGTCTCCCTTTGACTGGGAAAAACTGAAAAAACGAGAAGAAGAGCTCAAAAAAAAGATGACCCAGGAAGGCTTCTGGGATGATCCAGAAAAAGCGCAAAAAGTAAATAAGGAATTGACAAGGCTTAGAGAGCAGTTGAATGAGATTGAAACCATAGAAGAACTCCTGGAGGAACAGGAAGTATTTCTGGAACTCAATGAAGAGAATGGTGAGAATAGTGATGATGAGGATCTCCTGGCTGAGGCGGAAAAGCTGCAGAAAAAAGCGCAGAAAGCCCTGGATCGTCTCAACCTGAAAACCCTCTTCAGTGGAGAATACGATGGTAAGAATGCCATAATTTCTCTGCACCCTGGGGCTGGTGGAACAGAATCCCAGGATTGGGCAGGCATGCTTTTGCGCATGTATACTCGGTTCTGTGAAAAGCAGGGCTGGAAGGTGGAAACCCTGGATCTGCAAGTAGGTGAAGAAGCAGGCATTAAAAATGCTACCCTGCTCATAGAAGGGAATTATGTTTATGGGACGCTCAAGGGGGAGAAAGGGGTTCATCGCCTGGTTCGCATATCCCCGTTTGATTCTTCCGGCCGTCGGCACACCTCTTTTGCCTCTGTAGACGTGGTGCCGGATGTGGAGGAGGATATTCAGGTGGAGATAAATGATGAAGACCTGAGAATAGATACTTTCCGGGCCAGCGGGGCCGGCGGACAGCATGTGAATAAGACTGATTCAGCAGTGCGGATAACCCATCTTCCCACCGGCCTTGTGGTTCAGTGTCAGAATGAAAGGTCCCAGCACAAGAATAAAGCAACAGCTCTACGGATTCTCAAGCTGCGCCTTTTCGAACTGGAAAGGTTGCAGCAGGAGAAGAAACTGGATGAAATCCGGGGTGAGCTGAAGGATATAGCCTGGGGTAGCCAGATTCGCTCCTATGTTTTCCACCCCTACAGCATGGTAAAAGATCTGAGAACTGGTGCTGAGGTGGGTAATGTGCAGGGAGTTATGGATGGCAACCTGGACCCCTTTATAAATGCCTACCTGAAATGGCAGGCCACAGGAGGTTCTGTTCATGCGTAAGATCTTTATTGTTATAGCTCTCAGTGTTCTGGCTCTTCTGGCAATAGCCTTCATGGTTTCAGAGATGGTTCTACCCGGGATTGTCAGCCAGGGGATTGAAGAGGAGATTAAGAATCAATTGCAGGGCTATGAAGAATTGAGGGTAGAGGTGAAGAGCCGTCCATCTCTGAAGTTTCTCTGGGGCAATGTGGATAGATTTGCTCTGCAGGGGAAAATGATCAATACTGAAGGGCTCATCATCGAGAGCATTACAGCAATAATAGATGATATTGAGGCTGATCTCATTGAGGGAGAGTATATTCTCCGGCAAGGAGAAATGACCGGCTTGCGAATGGTCCTCACCCAGGATCATATCAATGATTATCTTAAGCTGACCATGGGACAGGATCTCCCTCTGGAAGTTGTTTTAGAGCCCGGCCTTACCTATATTGAGGGCCCATTCATGATCATGGGGAGAGAAGTTAAACTTTCCCTGGAAGGTATTTTCCAGGTGCATGAAGAGAGATATCTGGTCTTCCATCCCCAGCGGGTGGCAGTGGAGGATTATCAGGTGCCGGCATTTCTCACTGCTGAACTATTAGAAGAAGCTGGCTTCAGCATTGATCTGAACAGGATGCCTTTCCCCTTCAAGGTTGAAGAGGTGCAAGTAGGGGAAGGAAAAATCATGTTACTGGCCGGTGATTAGGAGGGAAACAAATGGATGAGCTTCTTGGTCTGAAGAGAGATCTAGGGGAAATGGTGGAATATCAGGAGAATTCCGTTGTAAGCCGGGAGATATTAAAAAGAGAAACTGGCACTGTAACCCTTTTTGCCTTCGATGCCGGTCAGGGGTTAAGTGAACATACAGCTCCTTTCCATGCCCTGGTGTATATAATAGAGGGAGAAGCAGAAATTAAGATTGAGAAGGAAATTCACAAGCTAGAAAAGGGGCAGATGATTATCATGCCTGCTGACAAACCCCATGCTTTAAAAGCTGTACAGAGGTTCAAGATGCTCCTGGTCATGATTCGTTCTTGAATTTTTCAAGCTAAAAGGACTTCTGTTAGAGCAGGCAGAAGTCTTTTTTATTTAGAGGAGAATTGTACTTATAGTTGAAAATAAAAAAGAGCAAGTCCAAACAGGAGGGACAATATGGGTGGTCTGAGGAGAGTTCTCTGGGTGATGATTATCATCTCCCTTATACTGGCTATATATCCTGCTGTTCGCCGCTGGGCTGTAGAGGGTGAAATGCAGGAAGTGAAACTGGTTTTTGATGATCAGGGACTGGCACAACTGGCCTATGAAGAGAACATTCCCCTGAATCTGGTCCTGGAGGAATTGCAAACCGGTTATCTGGATTCTATTGCCCTAAGTCCCTTGACCCCGAAAAAAAATGTTTGACCGGGGCATGCTATCACTATTTTTAATTGCACCCAGTCAGAGCCGGTTTTTAACCCCATATGATCTGGGCAGTGGCTCTATGGAGGGTTTCCTGGGCTATTATGTATTTATACCCTGTGCAGAAGATCGGGAATTTTTCCTCTCCACCCTAGCCCTGGATTTTCATCCCTTTCAGCCAGCAGATTGGGACAATAAAGATAGTTTCCTGGTGGCTTATGATAAAAAAGTGAATTTCATTACCTCCCCTCTGGATTTTGCTCCTGAAGATATTAAAATTTTTAAAGAATCTGGTTGGGATATTGTCTTGCGACCCCATGTTGAACAGGACCGAGGAAGATTGAGTCCTGCTGAGCTCCTGGATTCCTTTCCGGATTCTCAGACGGTGATCTTTTCCGGATCTGAAGTCTGGGGTTATCCTGATGATATTGCCAGGACAGCTGAAATTTTGGAGAACAGAGATATGGTTTTAGGTTTCATTGAACCTTTTCTGGCCCATCAACGAGGTATCCGGGAACTGGGTATAATGGTGCAGGACCGGCTGGTGAGGGTGCACAGCATTCAACAGGGAGAAATGGATAAGCTGTCTCCGGAAAGAATTATCAACCGGTATATTAGAGCTGTTGAGGAACGAAATGCCCGGCTCCTGTACATGAGGCCGGTTCTGGTAGGAGAGACCCCCCTGGAGAATAACAAGTTCTTGATTGGCCAGCTTATTGAGAAATTGCAGGAAAGGGGTTATAGTGTAGGCAGTGCTCCTTTCATGAACCCACTGCAGCTTGCTAAATGGGAAATATTGATCCTTAGCATGGGAGTAGGAGCTCTAGGTCTTCTTATGCTCACCTATTTGATTAAGATGCAGTGGCAGTGGTACTGTATTGTGGGTGGGTTGGGCTTTTTCACAGCCCTTATCCTCATTTTCTCAGGTTACCCTGAATTTGTGGTGCAGCTGGGGATGCTAACAGCAGCAATTGTTATCCCGGTTATTCCTTTCCTTCTGCTCCTGGACAAATCCTCTGGGAATTATCACCCCTGGGGCTGGCTTCTGGTTAGTGCAGGTACCATGATAGGAGTTATCCTCATCATAGGTTTAGCTTCTGATAGGGCTTATCTTCTGGGGCTGGAATATTTTCAGGGGGTTAAAATTTCCCTCATCCTGCCCCTGACCCTCCTGGCTATATATATTTTTCACTGGCAGCTGGATATTCTGGCAGGCAGCGGCAGGGAGTGGCGAAAAATTATGAGGAAAATACTGCAGTTTCCCATGATATTAATCCTGGGAGCCCTGGCTTTGGCCCTCTTCTTCTATATAAATCGCTCTGGTAATATACCGCTCCTACCGGTGCCAGAATGGGAGATAGCATTCCGGGAATTCCTGGAGAGAGTTTTTCTGGTGAGACCTCGTTTCAAAGAGTTTTTGTGGGGGCATCCATTTCTGATCCTGGGGCTTTTTCTCTGGCAGGAGAAGAGATTTCCCCTGCTGGCAGGTATGTTTTTGCTCCTGGGGTGCATGGGACAGATTACCATGGTTAATTCCTTTATCCACTTTCATACCCCCCTTTGGGTGAGTTTATGGCGTACTTTTATAGGTCTTATGCTGGGAGGAGTCCTGGGATATGCCCTTATTCTGGGAAGCAGGTTATCCGGTATTTTACCAGGGAGGCAGAAGGAATGAAGAAAAAAGTAATATTATCCGGTTACTATGGTTTTAACAATTTTGGCGATGAAGCCATATTATATGCTCTGGTAAAAGGTTTGCAAGAAGATGGTGGAGGGTTGGAGCTTTTAGTTCTTTCTGAGAACCCCCTGCAAACCTCCACCACTTATGGAGTGGAGAGCTCTCCCAGGTGGCCTCTGCACAGAGTCCTGGCAGCATGCAAGGATTGTGATCTTTTTGTCACCGGCGGAGGTGGGCTCATACAGGATAAGACCAGCTCTCGCTCCATCCCCTATTACCTGGGTTTGAACTACCTGGCCCGGCGCCTGGGAGCCAAAACAGCCCTCTTTGCCTGTGGCATAGGACCTGTTAGTCGTAACTGGCAGAGGAAGGTTGTGGTCAGATCCCTGGCCGGGATGGATTTCATATCAGTGAGAGATAAAATGTCCTCCTCCTATCTGCAGGAATGGGGATTGAAAATAGATGTGGATATTATCCCTGATCCGGTTTTCTCCCTGCAACCTCCCGGGCAGGAGAAGGGAGATGAGATTTTGGCTGGAGAAGGAATTGATGGGCATAAACCCCGGCTCATGATCGCTCCCCGAAATATGCCCGGCCAGAAAGAAGATATCCGCCCCTGGTGGGAGATAATCAATGGTCTGAAAAGGGAGGGATTTGCAATAATTCTCTGGCCCCTGGACCGTCCAGCTGATATGAATCTATGCCAGGAGATTGCCCGGGGAACCGGGGGAGTTAATATACTTGAAGCCCATTACAGCCCCCCACGACTTTTGGATCTTATGAGGTCTGTTGATCTAATACTGGGAGTCAGGCTGCATTCCTTGATTATGGGTGCAGTGGCCGGCACTGCCCTGGTAGGAGTTTCCTATGATCCCAAGGTTTCTTCCTTCCTGGAGACCTTTGATCTGCCCCGGGATCTTTATTTGAAAGGGTTGGACCCACAAGCAGTCATCAGGAGGGTCCTGGCAGTAAAGGAAAACCTGGCAGAAGAGGGAAAAAGGGTTGAGGAAAAAGTTATTCCCCTGAGACAAAAAGCCCGGCAGGGTTTTTCCAGGCTAAAAGAACTCTTGTGAGGTGTTGGTTTTGAACAAAGCTGATATCCTGGGGGTACCAGTGCACCCGGAGACTCTCTCCAGTGCTCGTGAGCGTATCCTTTCATTTATAAAGGCCGGCTTGAGGCCTGTTTCCATTTACAGTATCAACCCGGAGGTAATCTACGCAGCCGGCAGAAATTATGACTTCAAGAAGATCCTCCAGGAAGCCACCCTGAATATTCCCGACGGAATTGGTGTAGTCTGGGCCGGGCGTTTTCTGGGCTATTATATCCCGGAAAGAGTTGCTGGATATGACCTCATGATCAACCTTGTAGAGGCTTCCAGACAGGGAGATTTTCGTTTGTTTTTCTTGGGAGGTGAGCCGGGCACTGGAGAAAAAGCTGCTGCCCGGCTCCGGGAAAAGTACCCGGATATTGATATTGTAGGTATTCAGCATGGCTACTTTTCGCCGGCAGAAATAGGGGTAATTAAAGAAGTAATAAAAAAGGCTGCGCCCCATATCCTCTTTGTTGGCATGGGTTTTCCCCGGCAGGAGGAGTTTATCCATGAGCATGCTCTGGAACTGGGTATCCCGGTTAGCATTGCTGTAGGCGGTGCTTTTGATGTCCTGGCCGGTGAAGTCAAAAGAGCTCCAGGCTGGATGCAGAAGGTGGGATTGGAATGGTTATACAGGTTGATAAAACAACCAGAAAGATGGCGGAGAATTATAGTTATACCCCTCTTTATGGCAATGGTGTTGAGGGAAAAATTTAGAAGGAGAAAGGTTGAAAAGTGAGAAATCATCCGCTGTACCGGCTG
Organism: Halanaerobiales bacterium; assembly: GCA_003551905.1. GTDB lineage: Bacteria > Bacillota > Halanaerobiia > B1SED10-174 > B1SED10-174 > B1SED10-174. The sequence continues at coordinate 9,891 of PUNT01000227.1, read as the reverse complement.
GTACTGGACATTATAATAATAACATCAGGCTGTGTAATAACCGGGGCAGGCCTCCTGGTATTTCTTGTCCCCAACAAAATTGCCGCTGGAGGTGCCAGCGGCCTGGCAACCATAATATATCACCTGTGGGGCTTCCCGGTAGGAACCATGGTTCTGCTCATCAATATTCCCCTGTTCATTTTTGGTTTGATCTTATGGGGGTGGCAGGAAGGCTGGCGAACCCTTTATGCCAGCATTATACTGGGGGTTTCCCTGGAAATAATGGCTCCTTATTTGTACCCTTTAACTACTGATCCGCTCCTGGCTACTTTGTATGGAGGGGTTGTTTGTGGAGTGGGAATGGGCCTGGTTTTTCGCCACCGGGGGACCACAGGGGGTACAGATCTAGCAGCCAGGATAATCAATCACTTCACCGGTCTTTCTGTGGGTCAGGGATTAATAATGGTGGATATTGTTATTGTAGTGGTAGCAGGTATTTTCTTTGGGGCAGAGCTGGCTCTGTACGCGGCCATAGCCATATTTGTTGCCGGCCGGGTTATAGATGCTATACAGGAAGGCCTTGGTATAGCTAAGGCAGCTCTGATCATAACCGGCAAGCGAGAGCAGATCCGGGAAAACATAATATCCAGGCTGGGTCGGGGCATTACCATAATGCAGGCCACAGGCGGCTATACCGGCCAGTATACTAACGTGGTTATCTGTGTAATTTCCCGGGCTGAAGTTTCTCGCCTGAAGAATATTGTTGCCGAAACGGATTCAGAAGCCTTCGTTATAATAACCGGTGTCAGTGAAGTTCTGGGAGAGGGATTCAAGGAGAACTGGAGCAAAAATTAAGTTTCTTTCAGGGTAGAGAATTTTTTTCAAACCCTTTTCCGTTTCTTTCTTGAAGCGTACTGTTTTTCCCGTGTATATTCCCTCCTTCGTCATCATATCCTGCACGCCGGTCATGATGGTTCATATTTTCTTAACAATTTGTTTTCATTTTTATGTTATAATAATGATGAGTGAAGTTTTTGAGTGATTGTGAGAAGGTACCAATTCTGAAAACAGGGCTGGTGATATTGTGAGGCAAAAGCTTTTTGTTGTGGCATTGATTATTTTTGCCGGTTGTTTTGGTTTTATCCTTGGACAGAGTCAGGAAAATATTGCCGGAGCTCCCGGAGACCGGTTCCAATTGATCCACCGGGTTTATGAACACATTCAGCAGTACTATGTGGAAGATGTTGAAGCTGATAAACTCATTGACGGTGCTATCCGGGGGATGATAGATTCCCTTGATAAGTATTCTTCTTACCTTTCCCAAGAACGCTATGAAGAGATGCAGATGGAGATGAAGGGAGAATATGGCGGTGTAGGTATAGTTATAACCATCCGGGATAACAAGACCACAGTTGTCTCTACTTTCAAGGGTACTCCCAGTTATGATGCTGATGTTAAACCCGGCGACATAATCAGGAAAGTTGACGGTACTGAAACAGAAGGATATGCCCTGGATGCTGTGGCAGACATGATCAGAGGAGCTGAAGGTACCAGGGTGGTCCTGACCATGTACCGGCCTGATGAGGACCGGGAGTTTGAGGTGGAACTGGTCCGGGCCATAGTAGAAATTCCCTATGTAGAATACCAGTTAAGAGATGATAAGATAGGAGTTGTTACCATTACCCAGTTTGCTGAGGATGTAGGATCCAAAACCTACAATGCCATGAGAACCCTGGAGAGACAGGGTGCGGAAGGCATTATCCTGGATCTTCGCTTTAACCCTGGTGGTTTGCTCAGGGAGGCTGTGAATGTTTCCAGTGTTTTCATTCCCCGGGGACCGGTAGTTCATGTTGCAGACCGGAGCGGTGTTGTGGAAACTCTGAACACCAATGTTCGCTATCAGCAGGTAAAGCTGCCCCTTGTTGTGCTGGTCAATGAAGGAACAGCCAGCGGTTCAGAAATTGTAGCAGCAGCTATTCAAGAACATGAAACCGGCATTTTGATGGGCAGCACAACATTTGGTAAAGGGACAGTGCAGACCATAATTCCTCTTGTTGATGGTTCTGCCCTCCGTCTCACCACAGCCAAGTACTATACATCCATGGAAAATTCCATACATGAAGAAGGAGTACTCCCTGACATTCAGGTGGAACAGGATTATGAAACTGAGGAAGATGAGCAACTGGATGCAGCTATAAAATATCTGCTAGACCGGGCTTTGCCTGATGCCAGTTGATAATTCTGGATAATAAAAATAATTTGTAATATTTCATAATTGTCCAGGGGGAGGTCGTAAAAACAGTGCGCATAGGTTTTTTCAGTGACAGTTATTACCCCTATATCAGCGGAGTTGTTCGCTCAATTGATCTCTTCAGCAGGGAGCTGCGAGCTCTGGGGCATGAGGTGTATATCTTTGCGCCTGATTATCCAGATTGTGATGATGATCCATATGTTTACAGGTTTTCATCAGTACCTACACCCAATGCGCCCGGCTTCAGAATACCCATACCTCTAATGCCCAACATTACTGAGAAGATGAGATCCTTAAACCTGGATATCATCCATACCCATTCGCCGTTTCTCATGGGCCGGTTAGCTTCTGCCCTGGCCAGGCGACTTTCCCTCCCCCTGACTTTCACCTATCATACCAAGTATGAAGAGTATGTTCATTATGTACCCTTTGCCCGGAAAACAGCAAAAAGGATTACCATAAAGCTTACCCGGGATTTTTGCAAGAAATGCGACATGGTTATAACCCCAACCGCCCATGTGCAGGAAATGCTCAAAGAAGATGGCATAGAAACCCCCATGGAAGTAGTCCCTACCGGTGTTGATATAAAGAAATATGGGGATGGTAGCTCCACCTGGATGCGCCGGCGGTACCGATTCAATAATGAAGACCTGATCCTGCTGTATGTTGGTCGCCTGGGGGAAGAGAAGAATCTCTTTTTCCTCCTGGGTGTGGTGAAGGAATTAATGGCTGAATTCCCTGACCTGTACCTCATGCTGGTGGGAGGCGGTCCTGATGAAAAAGAGTTTCGCAGGGTCGTGGTTGACTGGGATCTAGAACATAGAATAATCTTTGCTGGCGTTGTTAACCCCCAAAAAGTAATTGATTATTACCTGGGTGCTGATATATTTTCCTTTCCTTCGGTGACAGAAACTCAAGGGTTGGTAATCCTGGAAGCCATGGCTGCCGGCCTGCCGGTTATTGCCATGGACCGGGAAGGTCCAGCCTCCATTGTCAATAACGGTGTTGACGGTATTCTGGTCCAGCCGGAAAAAGAAAATTTTCTGGAAGGGCTGCGTTTTCTGGTAGAAAATGAGGACAAGCGCCAGGAGATGAGGGGAAATGCCTTCAAGAAGGCTGAACAGTATTCCTGTGTTCAGATGGCAAAGAGGCTGGAAGGTATCTATAATAAGCTTCTGGAGAGCAAAGGGGGACAGAGTAAAGAGCAGGGAAGCCAGGCTTAATGTGAGCTTTTTCTGAAAAGAAATTTCCCTGCAGGCAGGGAAAAAGATAATAATGGCGAATATACGTTCTATAATAGATTTCTGGAGGTACAATCTGTGAATGTATTCCAACTAAAAACGCATATGGCGCCGACTGGTGATCAGCCCAAAGCCATAAATGAACTCCTGGAAGGTTATAATAGAGATTATCAGGGTCAGACTCTCCTGGGGGTTACCGGTTCAGGTAAAACTTTTACCATGGCCAATATTATCCAGGGACTGGGAAAACCCGCACTGGTCATAGCCCATAATAAAACACTGGCAGCACAGCTCTGCAGCGAATTCAGGGAGTTCTTCCCTGAAAATGCTGTAGAATTTTTTGTCAGTTATTATGATTATTACCAGCCTGAAGCCTATATTCCCCAGACCGATACCTATATTGAAAAGGATGCCACCATAAATGAGGATATTGAAAGGTTACGCCTGGCAGCTACCAGCTCTCTATTGCAACGCCGGGATGTTATAATTGTGGCCAGTGTCTCCTGCATCTATGGTCTCGGGTCACCGGCTGATTACCTGCAGTTGAGCTGTCAGCTGCGCAAAGGTGAGGAAAGGGAACTGGAGAAGGTTCTCAGGGAACTGACCATCATGCAGTATTCCCGAAATGACCTGGACCTGACCTTTGGACGTTTTCGGGTCCGGGGGGATACGCTGGAAGTTTTCCCAGCCTATGAACCCAATGCCTACCGGATGGAATTCTTCGGGGATGAAGTGGAACGGATAACACGGGTGGATACGTTAACTGGGGTGGTCTTGAAGGAACTGGAGGAAGTAACAATATACCCGGTTAGCCATTTTGTTACCCCGGAGGAAAAAATAAAAAGAGCCTTAGTAACCATTGAAGAGGAACTGGAGGAAAAGTTAGCAGAGTTGAGAAAGGATGATCGCTTGCTGGAAGCCCAGCGCCTGGAACAGAGAACTCGCTATGACATGGAGATGCTGGAGCAGATGGGTTTTTGCACTGGCATTGAAAACTATTCCCGCCATCTGGATGGGCGGTCGCCAGGTTCTCGCCCCCAGACTCTCCTGGACTATTTTCCGGAAAATGATTTTCTGGTCATCATCGATGAATCCCACATGACTGTGCCCCAGATTGGTGCTATGTATGCCGGGGACCGGTCTCGGAAGGAAAAACTGGTGGAGTATGGTTTTCGTCTGCCCTCAGCTCTGGATAACCGCCCGTTGCACTTTGAGGAATTTGAAAAATTGATTCCCCAGGTTCTCTTTGTTTCTGCTACTCCTGGTCCATATGAAGAAAAACATTCCCGGCAGATTGTGGAACAGATTATCAGACCAACTGGCCTGGTGGACCCGGAAGTAATGGTACGGGGTGTGGAAGGGCAGATAGAAGACCTGTACGGAGAAATTGAGAAAGTGACTGACCGGGGGGAAAGAGTGCTGGTAACAACCCTTACCAAGAGGATGGCGGAAGATCTAACTGAATATCTGGCGGATATGGGTGTCAAGGTCCGCTATCTCCACTCGGAAATAGATACCCTGGAACGACTGGAGATAATCAGGGACCTGCGGCTGGGTAACTTTCATGTCCTGGTGGGAATAAACCTCCTACGGGAAGGGCTGGACCTGCCAGAAGTTTCCCTGGTAGCCATACTGGATGCAGACAAGGAAGGTTATCTCCGCTCCAGCCGGGCCCTGATTCAGACCATTGGTCGAGCGGCCAGGAATGTAAGCGGCAGGGTAATAATGTATGCCCGGGAGATAACCCCTTCTATGAAGCAGGCCATTGGGGAAACCGAGAGACGGCGGGCCATACAGCTGGAATATAATAAAGAACATGGCATTGAACCCCGAACAATTGTCAAGGCAGTACGGGAGGTTATCAGGCCTGTAGATATGGTTGCTGATAAATTAAGAGAAGATCATGCTAAAATAAAAGAGGAAGATGAGAAGCGAAGTTCTGCTGAGATATATGCATTGATGGTGGAGCTGGAGAAGGAGATGAAAACCGCCGCAGACCGCCTGGAATTTGAGCTTGCTGCTCAGATCAGGGATGAGATAAAAGAACTGGAACAGGAGTTGACTGCCCGTGAGGCCCGGTAAAGAGAAGATTATTATCAAGGGAGCAGGAGAGCATAACCTGAAGAATATAAATCTGGAAATACCCCGGAACAACCTGGTAGTTATCACCGGTATTAGCGGTTCCGGCAAATCATCGCTGGCCTTTGACACCATCTATGCCGAAGGACAGCGGCGGTACGTGGAGTCCCTTTCTGCCTATGCCCGGCAGTTCCTGGGGCAGATGGAAAAACCCCAGGTGGAATATATTGAAGGTCTTTCACCGTCAATTTCCATCGATCAGAAGTCCTCGCATCGCAACCCCCGTTCAACAGTGGGGACGGTGACGGAAATATATGATTACCTCAGGCTGCTTTTTGCCCGGGTAGGAAAACCCCACTGTCCTGAGTGCAAAAAACCCATAACATCTCAAACGCTGGATGAAATGGTGGACCGGATCATGTCCTTTCCCCAAAAAAGCCGCATTCAGATCCTGGCACCCCTGATCCGGGGCAGAAAAGGAGAGCATCAACAGGTCCTGGCTGGCGCCCGGCGGGACGGATTCGTCAGAGTTCGGGTGGATGGCGAAATAAGGGATCTGGGAGAAGAGATAAAGCTGGAGAAGAACAAAAAACACACCATAGAACTGGTGGTGGACCGGCTGGTTGTCAAGGAGGGTATCCGGACCCGCCTCACCGATTCCCTGGAAACAGCCCTGCAGGTAGGAGAGGGTATGGTAGTGATTGTAAGGGATGATGAAGATATCATTCTCAGTGAGAAGTTTGCCTGTATAGAATGTGGCATCAATATTGAAGAACTAACACCTAGAATGTTTTCCTTCAACAGCCCCTATGGAGCCTGTCCGGAATGTGATGGCCTGGGTGAGATGCAGGAATTCGATCCTGAACTGGTGTTGGATAAAAACCTTTCCCTGGAAAAGGGAGCTATCAGGCCCTGGAGCTCTTCCAGCAGTCGATATATCTGGCAATTGCAAGAGTCCCTGGCAAAAGCCCTGGGGTTCTCAACCCGGACCCCTTTAAAGGAACTGGACCCGGATATTATAGATATAATTCTTTACGGCTATGATGAAAAACTTTCCTTTGAATACACCAATCGCTGGGGCCGAACCAGAACGCATACCACCCGCTACCGGGGCATAATCAATTACCTGGAGCGGCGCCTGCAGGATACCAACTCTGAAGGTGTTCAGGATTCTCTGGAACGTTTCATGCGCATAGTGGCCTGTCCAGGCTGTCAGGGAGCTCGTTTGCGGCCAGAAGTTCTGGCTGTAACCGTTGATGGTCTCTCCATAGCCCAGGTTACTGCTTTTTCTGTTGAGAAAGCTCTGGATTTTTTCTCCGGACTGCAGTTGAGTTCCCGGGAAGAGATGATAGCCCGGGAAATCACAAAAGAGATCAGGGCCCGGTTATCTTTTCTGAAGAATGTAGGTCTGGAATATTTAACCCTGGAGAGGCGGGCCGGCACCCTATCCGGCGGAGAAGCCCAGCGTATAAGGCTGGCTACCCAGGTGGGATCTCAGCTTGTGGGAGTTTTATATATACTGGATGAACCCAGTATTGGATTGCATCAGCGGGATAATGCCCGGCTCATCAGGATGCTGAAAGAACTCCGGGACCTGGGCAATACTGTTATAGTGGTGGAGCATGATGAAGAAACAATCAGGAGTGCTGATTATGTGATTGATATTGGGCCCGGGGCCGGCCGGCAGGGGGGAGAGCTGGTGGCTACAGGAACTCCGGCAGAGATTGAAAACAATAAAAACTCCCTTACCGGCGCCTACCTAGCTGGCCGCATGGAGATCCCTGTACCTGCTACCCGCTATGAGCCCAACGGGAAATTTCTGGAGATAATCGGAGCCCGGCAGCACAACCTGAAGAATATTGATGTGGCCATTCCCCTGGGTACTTTTACCTGTGTAACCGGTGTATCCGGTTCTGGTAAATCAACACTCATCGGGGAAATATTACACCGGGCTCTCATGCGCCATTTCTACCGTTCCGTGGAGCAACCCGGAGCCCACAGGGAGATCAGGGGCCTGGAGAATTTGGACAAGGTGGTTACCATTGACCAATCCCCCATAGGCCGTACTCCTCGCTCCAACCCTGCCACTTATACCAAGGTTTTTGACCATATAAGAGAACTATTTGCCCAGACGCCGGAAGCCCGGCGCCGGGGCTATAACAAAGGTCGGTTTAGTTTTAATGTCCGGGGTGGTCGCTGTGAAGCTTGCAAGGGGGATGGGATTATTAAGATTGAAATGCACTTTCTCCCCGATGTCTACGTGCCTTGTGAGATCTGCCAGAGTCGGCGCTACAATCGAGAAACCCTGGAAATAAAGTACCGGGGTAAGACCATAGCTGATGTCCTGGACATGATTGTAGAGGAAGCCCTGGAATTTTTCCAGAATATCACGCCCCTGGAGCGAAGGCTGAAAACCTTAAATGATGTTGGCCTTGGTTACATCAGGCTGGGACAGCCAGCTACAACTCTCTCCGGCGGGGAAGCTCAACGGGTAAAAATTTCTTCTGAGCTATCCAAGAAGAGCACTGGTAAAACTCTTTACATTCTGGATGAGCCAACTACCGGTCTCCATTTTGATGATATCAAGAAGCTTTTGAGTGTTCTGCACCGTCTGCGGCAGGGAGGCAACACTGTTATGGTCATAGAGCACAATCTGGAGGTTATCAAGTCAGCTGATTATATTATTGATCTGGGTCCTGAAGGCGGAGAAAGGGGAGGTTGGGTAATAGCCCAGGGCACTCCCGAAGAAGTGGCCCAGGTAGAAGAGTCCTACACAGGTCAGTATCTAAAACCTATATTAAGTTTTGGGGAGAAAAAGGAAAAGGAATGCATGGAGTTATAGGAGGTTTAAGTTTTAAGTACCTTTTGTCCTGGTATTTGGTCTAATGCGTCTTGTCTAAACCTAGCCCCTTATGCCGGGGGAAGGTGCAGGATTGAAGTAGGGCGCTGGAGCCTTTTTCTTTCTCAATTGTCAATATTTTATGTTAAAAGGAACCTCTAAAGAGGTTCCTTTTCTAATATCTAGGGGGAGTGAGGTTAAACTATAAGTAAAAACGATTCTGGAGAGAAAAAATGACTGGTTTCATTAACAAATTTAAGTCCCTGTTCAAAAAGAAGCGAAGAGATGATTTCCAGTTTCAGCTGGCTCCCCTGCGGGAACGGGATGAGATCCTGGAGAAGGAGCTTCTAAAAAAAGACCTGGATAAAAATATTGACCTCATAAAAAAATACAGTGGTGGCAGTGTGGATATAATCATCAGGACTCTTTCTTTTGCTGGAATGCCTGCTGCTTGTGTTTTTTTAGATGGCCAGGTGAATACAGAAACCCTGGGAAATATTCTCCGGTCCATTATCCATGAGCCTCAGAAAGTAAACCTGGAAAAGGTGCCGGTAAAAAGAGCCCTGGAAGTTTTAACTGAAAGACTTCTGCTGGTGGGAGAAATTTCCCGGGAGAACAGGCTGGCAAAAATCTTTTCCCGGTTATTTGGCGGGGAAACTCTGATTCTCGTTGATGGAGTAGCACAGGGATTACTGTGTGATAGCAGGGGGCCCAAGACCAGGGCCATAGACGAGCCAGAAGGGGAGACCAATATCCGGGGCCCCAGAGAAGGGTTTGTTGAAAATCTCCGTATAAATACCAGCCTGCTCCGGCGCCGGATTCGTTCTCCTCACCTGTGGATTGATTCCACCTCACTAGGGAAGATAACAAAAACGGATGTGGCAATAGTTTATCTGAAAGGGATAGCCCGGGAAGAACTGATTGCTGAGGTTAAGACCCGGCTGGAGAAAATAAATATAGATGGAATTTTAGAGAGTGGAACCATAGAGGAATTCATCACCGATGATCACTTTACCCCTTTTCCCCTGATCTTCCGGACCGAGCGGCCGGATATTATCACAGCCGGGCTCCTGGAAGGTAAAGTAGCAATCCTAACTGATGGCACACCTTTTGCTCTTTTAGTGCCCATGGCTTTTGAAGCCATGCTGCAGTCGCCGGATGATTATTATGAAAACCCCTATATTGGCTCCCTGATCCGCATCTTACGCATGCTTTCATATATAAGTTCAATACTCCTGCCGGGGCTTTATGTGGCGGTAGTTAATTTTCATCCAGCATTGCTACCTTCTGCCCTGTTGCTGCGTATTGTGGCCACCAGGCAGGAAGTGCCCTTTCCGGTAATTTTCGAGGTTATCTTCCTGCAGCTGATCTTTGAGGTGCTCCGGGAGGCAGGTTTGCGGTTACCCCGGGCAATTGGTTCAGCCATCAGCATAGTGGGGGCTCTCATTCTGGGAGAAGCGGCCATACAGGCCAGCCTGGTTTCCCCCATGGTGGTAATAGTT
>PUNT01000113.1 GCA_003551905.1 Halanaerobiales bacterium | reverse complement strand
CGACAACATCGAACTGACCTTTACCGACCCCGATACGCCGACCAGTCCGGTCGCGGGACCGGGCGAGATGCTGATCACGGGCGATTACGGCTATCTGCGCATCGATGCCGACGGCGATTTCACCTACACCCTGATCGACCCGCCGGCCTGGGGCGGGCCCAACGACTCGGTGGATGAGGTCTTCACCTACGAGGCCATCGATCCGCTGGGCGCGACCGATTCCGCCACGCTGACGGTAACGCTGTATCCGAACGGGGCCGACATTCCCGATCCGGTGGACCCGGTTGACCCGGTCAACACACCACCCGAAAGCACCGACAGCACCATCCTGGTGCAACCGGGCGTGCCCGTGACCCTGACGCCGGGCGACTTCGGGGAGTACAGCGACGCCGACGGCGACCCGCTCGACAGTGTGCGCATCATCACTCTGCCGCTGGAAGGCCTGCTGGAGAAGTGGGACGGCGCTGACTGGGTACCGGTCGAGGTGGATGACACCTTCACCGCCTTCGATCTGTCCATGGAACAATTGCGCTATACGGCGGATGCCGGTGCCACCACCGAAAACGGCTACGCCGTGTTCGGGTTCCGGGTCAGCGACGGCACCGACGAAAGCGTGGACAGCTACACGCTGACCGTGGACGTGCAGGAACCGGCGATCCCGCTTGGCGAGGCGCCGGAAAACACGCTTCCCGGTCCCCAGACCGTGCCCAATTTCGAGACTCTGGCCATTCCCGGCCTGTCGGTGACGGATGCCGATGGCGATCTCGAGTCGGTCACGGTGTCCGTGGCCAATGGCATCCTGAACGTGGACACGAGTGGCGGCGGCGGCGCCGTCGGCAACGGCACACTGAACATCACGCTGACCGGTACCGAAGCCGAGATCAACGCGATGCTGGCCACGCTGGTCTACACGCCGAATACGGGCAGCGTGGGATCGGACACGCTGCGCATGCACAGCGTCGACGAGACCGACCGCAGCAGCACCGATTTCCTGGCCATCGAGGTGACCGCGGATACCCGTTCGCTGGACGTCATCGGCACGACAGTCAACGAAGCCTCACCCTGGCTGGTCTTTGAGGTGAACGGCGCCGAGGATCAACCCGTCTCGTTGGAACTGCGCGAAACCGGTGTGACCGGCGACCTTGAGGACATTACCGGCCACGCCCGTATCGGCGAGGATCTGCTGCCGATACTGGAGTATTTCAATGGTACCGAATGGGTGTCCTACACCCCGGACAGCCTGGTAAACATCCCATCCGGCGACGACACCCTGCTCGTGCGCGTGGCGGTCCTGCAAGACCCGGTCAGCGAGGGCGCTGAAACCATCGAGTTGGTGGCTCGCAATACCAACGGCGATGAACACACCGGCATCGGAACCATCATCGATGACGGCACCGGTGACATCTTCCTCGGCAACAACACGACGTTCACGGCGAACAATCCCGGTGATACCGACCCGGATGGTCCGGATTATCCCGAATACCTCGATGACGATCGCCCCATCACCGCCAACGACATCGTGGTCAACGAGGCCTCGCCCTACGCAGTTTTCACCATTGACGGCCACGACGGGCAGTTGGTGCAACTCGAACTGATCGAGGGCACCGCGCGCATCGTCGGCAGCACCAACACCGAAATCGAGGAAACGGAAGACTTCGGGGCCGACATCGAGATTTTCGATGGCACCGACTGGGTGCTCTATACGCCGGGCGATATCGTGGCATTCGATGGCGACACCCTGCTCGCCCGCACCGCGATCATCAACGACAGTGTGTTCGAGGGCCAGGAAGCCTTCTCGCTGGGTATCACCCGCGTCAGTCAGGGTGACGTGATCTACGCCACGGCCAGCATCTACGATGACGGTACGGGCGACGTCTTTGTCGAGAGCAACACGACCGGCACGCCGGACGATCCGGAAGCCGAGGGCATTATTTTGTCCGATGACCGGACGTTGAGCATGAACAGTCCGGAGGTCAACGAGGCGTCCGACACGGTGATCTTCACCCTGGAGGGGGATCTGGGTCAGACCGTGGTGCTCGAACTGATCGTGGAGAACACCCCGGGGAACGACATCGATCTTGGCCCCACGCCAAGCATCCAGATCTATGGCGGCGTCGATAGCGAGGGCGATCCCATCTGGATCCCGTATGACGAAAATGCCGCGCTGCCCACCTTCGAGGACTTCGGCGGCACGCGTGGCAACATCTTCGTCAAGGTTGACATCACCAATGAACAGGACATGGTGCTGGAGGGCCCGGAGACCTTTGAGCTGCGTGCCACGCTGGCAACGCAGGAAATCACCTTCGACGGCATGGACATTCTCGTTGAGAACGTCCTGACCGTGGATAAGACCGTTACGGGAACCGCGACCATCTTCGATGATGGTCGTGGCGCGCTGTATACGGGGGTCGTGGATGAAAGTACAGCCACCGCGGAAACCGAATCCGATCCCCTTGACCTGGACGATGACCGCCCCCTGGCGACCGACAACATCCAGGTCAGTGTGAGTGATCCCTACGCGAACTTCGAGGTTCGCGGTGAGGATGGGCAGATCGTATCGCTGTCCCTGATTGACGGCACGGCACAGCAAGGTACATCCATTGATTCGACCATCGAGTACTCCTTCGATGGCGATACCTGGATCGTCTACAGTGGACCGTTCGCCCTGCCGGCCACAGGCGAAGTGCAGGTGCGCGTGGAAGTGCTCGCCGATGCAGAAGACGGTGAAACCTTCCAGTTGAGCGCCCAGACCACCAGTGGCGTGGAAGCCCTGGCCGATGCCACCTTCACGGACGTTCCCGCCCCGGTGATCGATGGCGATGTGACCGGCGGCGGCGATGAAGACACCACCGTCACCGGCACCCTGACCGTCGAGAACCCAGCCGTATTGGGTCCGGCGCCCTTTGCCGTGACCACGCCGGCCGTCAACGGCAGCGCGAGCATCAACGATGCCGGCGAGTGGACCTACACGCCGAATGCGGACTGGAATGGCACGGATACGTTCACCGTGACCGTGACCGACACATTCGGGAGCTCGACCGATCAGGTGATCACGATCACCGTGGATCCGGTGCAGGATGCGTTCGATGACAGCGCAACCACGACGAGTGGTCAGTTGGTCATTATTGACGTACTGGACAACGACAGCTTCGATGGCGCTCCCATCACGATCGAATCGGTTACGCAGCCCGACAACGGCAGCGTAGTGATCAATCCGGATCAGACGATCACGTACACCGCAGATCCTGGGTTCGTGGGTGCGGACAGCTTTACTTACACCGCAAACACGCCGGATGGCACGGCAGAAGTTGCCACGGTCAATGTGACCGTCGATGCCAATCCGACACTGATCGGCGGTGACATCACGGGTAGCGGCGATGAAGACACCACGATCACCGGTACGCTGACCGCGACCGACCTCGACGGTCTGGCGGCGGAACCCTTCGCAGTCACCACCCCGGCGACCAATGGCGTCGCCAGCATCAACGATGCCGGCGAGTGGACTTATACGCCTGATGCCGACTGGCACGGGTCCGACAGCTTTGTCGTGACAGTCACCGATGCCTTTGGCGATACCACGGAGCAGACGATCAATATCGCCGTGGACCCCGTGCAGAACGCATTCAACGACAGTGCGACCACCACCAGCGGCCAGAGCGTGGCGATCAACGTGCTCGCCAATGACGACTTCACCGGCAGCCCGGTGACGGTCGATGCCGTAACGGCCCCGGCCAACGGCAGCGTGGTGATCAACCCGGATCAGACCGTGACCTATACGGCGAATGCTGGATTCGTGGGCGCCGACTCTTTTGAGTACACCGTGTCCACGCCAGACGGCATAGCCGAAACCGCGACGGTTTCCATCCTGGTGGGTGCGAACCCCACCATTATTGGCGGGGATGTTAGCGGCAGCGGCGACGAGGACACGACGATCACCGGGACGTTGACCGCCACCGATCTGGATGGGCTTGCGGCCGAACCATTCGCCGTCACTGTCCCGCCGAATAACGGTATTGCCGCCATTGACTCGGACGGCGATTGGACCTACGAACCGAATGACGATTGGCACGGCACGGATACCTTTACGGTCACCGTGACCGATGCCTTGGGCAATGAAAACGATCAGACGGTTACCGTCACGGTAAACCCCGTCCAGAATGCCTTTGATGACGTAGCGTCGACCACCAGTGGCCAGTCGGTCATCATCGACGTGCTGGCCAACGACGACTTCACCGGCACGCCGGTGACGGTCGACGCGGTGACCGTCCCGACCAACGGCACCGCCGTGATCAATCCGGACAACACCATTACCTATACTGCGAATGCCGGATTTGTGGGTGCGGATTCCTTTGAATACACCGTTTCCACGCCCGATGGCGTGGCCGAAACCGCCACGGTTTCCATCACGGTCGATGCCAATCCGACGCTGATCGGCGGTGACATCAGCGGCAGCGGCGATGAGGACACCGCGATCACCGGTACGCTGACGGCTGATGATCTCGACGGCCTGGCGGCAGAGCCGTTCGCCGTCACCACCCCGGCGACCAATGGCGTCGCCAGCATCAACGATGCCGGCGAGTGGACCTACACGCCGAATGCGGATTGGAATGGCAGCGATGCTTTCACGGTCACCGTAACCAATGCGCTGGGTGACACTTCCGAACAAATCATCACCCTCACCGTAAATCCGGTTCAGGATGCCTTTGACGCCGCAGCATCAACCACCAGCGGCCAAAGCGTGGTGGTCGATGTGCTCGCCAACGATACCTTCGATGGCAGCCCCGTCACCATCGAATCAGTGACGGCTCCGGCCAATGGCAGCGTGGTCATCAATCCGGATCAAACAATCACCTATACGGCGGACCCGGGATTCGTGGGTGCGGACAGTTTCACCTATGTCGCCAACACGCCGGATGGCACAGCGGAAACCGCCACGGTTTCCATCACGGTCGATGCCAATCCGACGCTCATCGGCGGCGACATCAGCGGCAGCGGCGATGAGGACACCACGATCACCGGCACGCTTACGGCTGATGATCTGGATGGCTTGCCTGCGGAACCTTTTGCCGTAACCACTTCAGCGAGCAACGGAAGTGCGAGCGTTGATCCAGTTACGGGTGAATGGACGTATACCCCGAATGCCGACTGGCATGGCAGCGATTCATTCGTCATCACGGTGACCAATGCATTGGGCGATGCCACGGAACAGACGATCAGCATCACCGTGGATCCGGTGCAGAACGCGTTCGATGATGCGGCGAGCACGACCAGCGGCCAGAGCGTGGTCATCGACGTGCTGAGCAACGATGACTTCACCGG
>PUNT01000057.1 GCA_003551905.1 Halanaerobiales bacterium | reverse complement strand
GGGCAATGTTCAATTTTCTGGCAACTGCAGGAAAATCAACCTTTTCTCCAGCTTCTTCAAGCTCCTGAATAGCCTGTTCCACTGCATTGATCAGGGCTATTTTTTCCTTCTTGGTGAGCTGTTTTCTTCTCATAATGGACTACCCCCAAAATGTGCTTCATTTGTGCTCCAAGTATAGCACGTATTATTTTTTTGTCAACCCTGAAGCCTAAAGTGGGGACGAATCAGCTTCTAAATAGCTTGCTAGAGGGTTAGGTAGAGAAGGAAAGGGCACCAAAGGCTTGAATTTTAAAAAAAAGTCCTCCATTCTTCTTGTTGGAAAAAAAGAAGGACTTTTCTATTCTCCTGGTGAAGTAAATCGGGCTTTAAAACAGTTAACTGTCGCTATAGGGAATTTTTATAATTGACAAGAGCAGCTGCTGGTGTTCAAATGATCCACAGCAATTCAGCTCCTTTAGGTTATTATATTCATCATCAGGTGTTCCCTATTGTCGGATTGTTAAACCGCATCATCCAGTTTACCATCACTGATGATGAGATGAAATGGGTGGAAGTCTTACAAAAAGTGTTTTTCTGTAAAGCAGAGCCGCAAGGATAGTTTCTGTCTTGCTCATCTCCAGGCCAACCCCAAAAAGAAGAAGAATGGAGCACACATGTTCAAGGGCTACTCCCAAGGGGAGCCACAGGACCTCCATCCCGCACCAAAACTTTAACAAAAACTGGGATTTAGGATAAAGGTTTTGCGTTTGCTCCGGGCCTACGCCCCGGGGATAGAATAGCACAGTAGAGGTTGTTTTCAGGAGGCTTTGGGGTGGCCCCTTCTTTTTCCACCCACTTATGTATTTTTCGTTGCCACTCTGTGTATTTTATTTTGCCACAAACAACCCTGCACAGGGATGTTCTTGCTCCATGGTAGATCAGCCAAAAGAAAAAGCCCGGAATTAATCCGGGAAAGGTAACGGTGTCCACTTTTAATAATGGCTGGTGCCCAGTTCAGAACATTATTCTGGAAAGGGCCGCCACTTCCCTCTAAAAAATTATCCCATATAAAGGAATAAGTTTAAAGTAGATAGTCGCAAGGTAATGAACGGAAAAATAATCACGAGGCAAAAAAGAGTTTAGAACTGCAATTGAATTGTAAAATCAGGGAAACAAATTCTCCATAATCCTAAGCTTTTTTACGTGGGGAGCAATGTAATCGAAATCGCGATCATTGTGTAACAATGCAAGGTTTTTTTCAAGACATATTTGCACAATTAGCATATCTATTGTGCTTCGAGGGGTAATCCCCTGTTTTCGTAGATCAAAATATAGTTTTGCCGCCTCTGTATAAAAGTGCAAGCTGGGATGGGGAAAGTAAATTCTCTGGGTTTCGAGATATTCCTTAAGTTTTTTAAAATCTTTTTGAGTTTTGGTTCCCTGTAAAATTTCCTGATAGGTAAAGCTGGCAATTCCAAAAGGGAGATCCTGAGTTAGGACCAATTCAAACAAATCTGTTTTTTGATTTATTTGCCCTTTGAAGTAATCAATTAGAACAGAGGTATCAACAAGTATCATCCGATTTTTCCTTTCTCAAAGCGCGATGATCATAATTCTTAGTAAAAGCAATTTTCCCTTTTAACTCGGCTAGATTTTTTCTATTGTGTTTCTGGACAAATTCTCTTAGAGCTTTGTTTACTACTTCTTTTTTTGTCTTCAATCCAGAAATTTTTTTAGCCTGCTGGATCAACTTATCATCAATTTCTATGTTGGTCCGCATCTGGCACCCCTCCTTTAAACACATTATAATGCGCATATAAATGTGTGTCAATGGTCGGGAGATTTTAATGAAATAGCCGGATTTTTGAAAAAACCGGCAAAAACATATCTCAAAAAAGTAAATTTTAGAGTATTGCTAAAATTGTATTGTGTGGCATGAATGGAAATAAGTATTCTTGGAAGCAGTGATTTAGAAAAGGATCTGGATCGAAAAAATAAAAAAGGGATTTCCGGCATATAACCGGAAACCCCTTCCCTTTATAGCTGTTTATTGAACTATCTAGTTGCCCAGTTTAGCATCCAGAGCTTCTTCTACCTTTTCTCTTATCTCTGTTTCAATGATCCAGCCACGCCATACATCCCGGTAATTGTCCAAAAACCACAGGGCAGCGTCGCCGGTAGAGCCATCAGTTTCCTGCATATAGGCCAGTGCCTCGTTGTTCTGTTCCAGCGTTGTTTTATAGTTTGTGAGGAAGGTTAAGATGCGTGGTGAATTAGCAGCAAGATCTTTATTTACTGCTATCTGTACCCTGGAGGCCGGATAAGCACATCCATGATTTTTCCGCCAGACTTCAGGGTCAAACTCTGGTTCTTCCAGCAATGTTAGATCCAGCATTCCCATTACCCAGGTAGGTTCCCAGTAATAGGCTACGAAGGGTTCTCCCCTGCGGTAGGCAGATTCCATGGCAGCTACCAGGGCAGCATCTGACCCGGTATCGAAGGGGTTGAAATAATCATCAAGCCCATAAGCCTCAAATTTATCCAGGTTGATGCTGTGGGCTACCCAGCCGGAAGGTGCGTTGAGGAAGCGCCCTTTGTCAGGAACTTCTGGGTCCTTGAATAGTTCCCAGTACTGGGGCAGATCAAAAACTGATTCCAGGTCCGGAGCCTTGGCTTCAATACCACGTTCTTCATCACCCTCCACCAGATAGGTGGGAATATACCAGCCCTGAGGAGAATCGGGGAAAATGGTTCCCAGGTCAATGACTTCCCCTGATTCCAGTGCCTCCAGGTAGGCATCTTCAATATTTTCTACCCATACTTCCAGGTAGATATCCACGTCCCCTCTCTGTAAACCTACAAGCAGGGGAATAGTGTCACCGAACATGTAGTCAACATCATAACCATAGCCGTGTTCCAGGATAAAGCCTGCAATCCGGCTGTGAACCTGAATGCTGTCCCAGCTGCCATCAGCGAAGACTATGGTGTTTGCCTGAACTGAACCTGTGAGCACAAAAAGGGTCAGGACAAGAGCTAAGACAAGATAAGAACTTCTTGTTAACATGATCTAGAAAACCTCCTTAGTATTTTTGGGCACCTTTTTGTGTAGTCTATAATGGATCGGTGCCTGACAAGCTTTGCTACCTGCTAAGAATCTAGCAACAGTAGACATATACTAGCTACATGAACCACCTCCGGGTACCTGATGATTGTTCACTTGAATCAAGGATTAATTAAAACTTATGTGGTGGGGGGTTCAAATCTTTTGGCAAAGCCCTGGGTCAAGCGGTCAATGACTATGGCCAGAATGACCACACTAATACCTGCTTCAAAGCCCCGGCCCACATTAACCCGGTTGATGGATATGAGAACTTCATAACCCAGGCCTCCGGCTCCAATCATGGAAGCGATGACTACCATGGCCAATGCCATCATTGTGGTCTGATTAACACCTGCCAGTATGGAGGGCATGGCCAAAGGCAGCCGGGCTTCTTTTAAAAGCTGCCAGCGGGTTGCTCCATAGGCCAGAGCTGCTTCTTCCACTTCAGAAGGCACCTGATTTAGTCCCAGGCAGGTCAAACGCATAACCGGTGGAGTAGAATAAATAACAGTGGCAAGCACTCCAGGAACCTTACCCAGACCAAAGAACATAAGAGCTGGGATGAGATAAACAAAACTCGGCATGGTCTGCATGGCATCCAGTATGGGTCTGATTATGGCTTCTATGGGTTTGAATTCTGCCATGAGCACTCCTATGGGAATGCCAATAATCAGGGCAATGACAACGGCAGTGAGGATTATGGCCAGTGTTTCCATGGCCAGGGGCCAGAGTCCGAACAAGCCGATGAATACGGGTAGAATGGCCAGGATTGTAACCGTAACAATGCTTCGAGATACAAACCAGGCAAAAAGAGCGATTGTCAGTATGATTATCCACCACGGGATGGCATCCAGTGCAGAATGGATATTCATGAGCAGATTCAGTACAACGCTGGATAAACCATCGAAAAAGACAGCAAAAGTGTCCAGAAGCCAGTTAACGAAATTGTTAATGTGGTTTGCTATATTGAATTGCCATGTTTCAGGAAACATTACGGCTCAGCTCCTCATCCTTTTTTGATCGCTCTTTATCAGCCATTTCTATCTGCTTTTTCTTGTCCTGGACAAATCTGGCCACATAATCATCAGCCGGGTCTGCCAGAACTTCTTCAGGTTTTCCTACCTGGACGAACTTCCCATCCTTCATTACTGCCATCCGGTCTCCTAACGTCATACCTTCATCCAGGTCGTGGGTAACGAAGAATATTGTTTTGTTCATGCTCTGCTGTAATTTCACCAATTCATCCTGCATTTCCCTGCGGATGAGGGGATCCAGTCCGCTGAAAGGTTCATCCATGAGAAGAACAGGAGGATCGGCAACCAGGGCCCTGGCAATTCCTACCCTCTGGCGCATACCGCCACTTAAGGATCCAGGATAATATTCTTCCCAGCCCTGCAAGCCTACAGTATCCAGCATTTCTCTGGCCTTGCTGTATCGTTCTTCTTTGGAAATCCCCTTGAGCTTAAGGCCGAAGGCCACATTATCAATGACAGTTCGATGAGGTAAAAGACCATAGTGCTGGAATATCATTGAAGCTTCCTGGCGGCGGAAGAAGGTAAGATCTTTTTGATTCATGGAGGTGACGTCGTTTTCATTGATGATAATAGATCCCCGGGTAGGTTCAACCAGCCGCAAAAGGCACCGGATCAATGTTGATTTCCCGCTGCCGGAGAGTCCCATAACCACAAAAA
Source organism: Halanaerobiales bacterium (assembly GCA_003551905.1). Lineage (GTDB taxonomy): Bacteria > Bacillota > Halanaerobiia > B1SED10-174 > B1SED10-174 > B1SED10-174. Next base: position 590 of record PUNT01000057.1, on the reverse strand, counting down.
CCTCACCAGGTTCAACATTGAAAGATACTTCCCTAACAGCAATGACGATCTCACCGGATTCTTTAAGCTGTTCAAGCTTCTCTACATCATCAAGGGGAAGCTGCTGTTTACCATTTTGATATATTTTCCAGAGATCAGAAACTTCAATTGCGCTACTCATGATCTAGCAACTCCTTTTTGTGTCTAGCCCGGTTTTGTGAAAAATTTGGCTAGCAACATAATATTGTAAGTAACTAAACTAACTGCAATAGATCACAACTGATATTCATTCTTCAATTGTTGTGTGGGGGGCTGGAGCCTGAATTCAAACAGTGGTTTTTGCTCACCAGTTCTTCTAGATAGCTAACTCTGTTTTTGAGGTCCTCAACGTCTTCCTGTAGCTTGAAGAGTGTATTTGCCGATAATCTTCTTTTCTCCCGGGCGCTGGTGATGATATGTCTAACTGTGGTATTTCGGTAGAGGGTGGAACGGGCAATGTTCAATTTTCTGGCAACTGCAGGAAAATCAACCTTTTCTCCAGCTTCTTCAAGCTCCTGAATAGCCTGTTCCACTGCATTGATCAGGGCTATTTTTTCCTTCTTGGTGAGCTG
>PUNT01000031.1 GCA_003551905.1 Halanaerobiales bacterium | reverse complement strand
TATTGGTCAATATTCAATTTTAGAAAGTAGTTGTAAACAAACCGACAGCATCCAACAGTTTTGTTAAGTACTATTTCCTGCTATGTCGTTGGTTCTAATCTTGCAGGCAAGAAAATGGCGTTGGATGAGCTTATAGCGGAGATAGATGAGGAGAAGCCAGAAGAAGGCAGAGGAGAAAATGGGAAAAACTATGTCCATAGATATACTCCTTTCCTTTTTATAATAAAAAACCGCCCTTTTGGACGGCTACTTTTCCCCTTATTAAAACTCATAAGTGAAACTGGTTTTAACTATGTTTGTATTCCTGAACATAACTGCTATGTCAAAAGAAAACCGTTTAAAATTATAACCAATACCTATAGTCGGGTCTTTATTATATAGTCCTGTACGGATAGCCCATTCATCCAGGCTGTACTCAGCCCCTATCATATATCTTCTGTAGTCAAGTGCATCATATACATCTGCTGACAGCAAAATACCCTCATCAGCATTTGAATAGGAAATCCCAAGCCTAAGATTATTTAGCGATTGATATAATGCTCCTGCTGAAATATTGTCATTGATCCTCCAAAGGAATCCTAAGTCCTGTTGGTTATAGCTTCCACCCTGTTTGTCTTCCTTATAACGGTAGTTCAACCCAAAAGAAATTCCTTCAATTATTTCAGTACCAAAGGAGACAACATACCAATTTTCTTCTGCTTTATCCCAGGGCCTTATTCTTTGTATATAAGAAAAACCTATTCCCTGACCATCCAGTTTTTTATTAACACCTATGAAGTGCCTGTACCCCATCTGGTCAGGACTAGTCAGGGTTATAAAGTAAATAATGCCTTCTCTTGCTGTAGCGACACCGGCCGGGTTCCAATATAGTGTGTTAACATCATCAGCGACAGCAATGAAGGCCCCTCCCATGCCTAGCGGCCTGCTCCCCACACAACTATAAGCAGGAGTGGTTGTTGTGGCTAAAACCAGCAAAACCGTTATTAATAATATACTTGTTCTGATATTTTAGCCCCCCTCCATTTTGGATTCAAGCTCTTGTATCCTTTCTTCCAGTTTTTCAACTTTTTTGCTTCCTTCTATTTGCAGCTTCTTAATCGCTTCTTTAGCCCTGTTGGCAGCTCGTTTCCTTACTTCTATCTCTTCCCGCCGCTCCCCCGGATCTTTTCTTTCTATTTTTTTTTATCCAAATTAACTTTATGTGTGGATGATCTAACTTTTTTATCTGTACTGTATAGAATTTCTTGCTCATCCATTAGTTTTCCATTTAAAAAATCCATTCTGCTTGATTCTACGGTATATATGATTTTCCCTGTTTCTTTATTATATACTACAATCATATAGCTTCCTCCTTTAGAACATAATTGTTGAAGTCCACCACATAGGTTACACTTCATGGGTTACACCACTCTTTTGCCTCCCTTGCAGCTGAAAAAGGAGATATAAAATCTTTGCAGGAGATACTAGGACACCATGGCCCTTCCTTTACTGTAGACACTTATGTCAAAAGTTACAACAAGAGAAAAAAGGCAATCACCACCAGGGCCAGTGAAATTTTAAGGCGTACTAAATGATCTTGAATGGTCAGTTATAGGTCAGTAAACGCAAAAACCGCCTGTCTTAGGCGGTTCTCTTTATTGCTTCAAACCCTCATCATTACCTGCTTTTTAAGTGGTAGGGCTAGCAGGAATCGAACCTGCGACCTACAGATTAGGAATCTGCCGCTCTATCCTACTGAGCTATAGCCCCACCTACCATCTATATAATAACCTATGGAGAATATTTTTTCAACACCCTGTTTTTTTGAGTAGTAGCAAGGCGAAACATACTTAAATAAGGACCAGCTTACAGCAGTTAGAGTCGGATATTCCCGGTTATTTCCTCTACTTCCCACCTTCCTGTCATTCAAGAAATTACAGGACATTTCCTCAATTGGACACTACTTGTTAATACTGTTACACTAGTAAAGAAACCTGCTTTATTTAGGTTCCATAAATAATTATAGTCTTTGAGGTGAAAAACATGGAAAAACAAAAAGTTCTCATAATTGATGATGATGAAAATATCTGCCGCATATTAAAAGATTATTTCGAATATGAAGGTTATGAGGTAGCTGTTGCCCATTCCGGCAATGAAGGACTGGAAAAAATAAAACAGGAAAAACCCCATGTGATTATCCTGGATATTATGCTGCCAGAAGTTGATGGTTGGGATATCTGCCAGCGTTTACGGCCGGCCGATGACATCCCTATAATTATGCTCAGTGCCAAGGATAAGGATACTGACAGAATTACCGGGCTGGAACTGGGTGCTGATGATTATGTCACCAAACCATTCAGTCCCAAAGAAGTGGTTGCCAGGGTTAAAGCTCTGCTCAGGAGAACCCGGCAGGAGAAAGAGGAAAGCATGATAGAATTTCCTGATCTCAAGCTAAATAAAGAAGAAAGATCTGTGCAGGTCAACAGCAGGGAGGTTGGGCTAACTCCCAAGGAATTTGAACTCTTCTGGCTTCTAGCCTCTTCCCCCCGGCAGGTTTTTCAACGGGACATGTTGCTAGAAATGATCTGGGGATATAGTTTTCTAGGCGATAGTCGAACACTTGATACCCACATTAAGTCTCTGCGGAACAAGTTAGGTAAACCTGCTCGTGATTACATCAAAACTGTATGGGGGGTTGGTTACAAGTTCGAGGTGAGTAAAGATGCTTAGCCTTTTTAGCAAGCTTCTCATACGCTTTATACTCATTGCCCTCATCATAATAACCGTTTTAGGTTTTTCCACAATATATTTTTTCGAAAACTTTTACTTTGAAAAAAGGGAAGAAGAGATAAAAGAGCAAAGCCTGGCCATGGCTGACTATCTAACACAAGCTCTAACTGAAAAGAACTGGCAGGAAGTTTCCCTCTGGCTGGAAGTTGTTGCAGAAACCCAGAAAGGACAGGCCTGGGTTCTGGACGAACGTGGTTTTCTGCTCATGAGTCACCCTCCTTTCCCTGAAGAAAAAAGACCGCAGATATACTTTACTCACCTGGAGCAAATGCTTACAGGTGAAACCATTTCTCAGCGGGTAGGCTCCCCATATTTTGAGAGACCCATGTTGCTGGTAGGCCTACCCCTTTTTTCTTCCCAGGAAATAAAAGGAGGTCTTCTGGTCTTTACCTCTGTGGCTGGTATTAATTCTACCATTCGTCAGGTAGGAAACCTCATGCTCTATTCCTCAATTCTGGCCATTCTGCTGGCCTTTCTCTTTGCCTATCTCTGGGCCAGAACTCTCTCTTCTCCCCTGAGAAGGATAAGTGATGTTGCCATGGAACTCAGTGAGGGTTCTTATGGAAAGCTCCTGCCAGCAGACAAAAAAAGCAGCAAGGAAATTGACAGCCTGACAAAAACAATCAATCAGCTTTCTCTTAAACTGGAGGACACAGTAAACGAACTGGTCAATGAGCGTAACAAACTAAAATATATTCTCAGCAGCATGCAGGAAGGTGTGCTGGCGGTTAACAAGGACAAGGATGTAATTCTTACCAACAACTCACTCCTCAACATTACAAATCTGGAAAATAAAAATATTGTAGGGGAAAAACTGGCAAGATCCGGTCTGGATGAGGATATTCAACAACAATTTCTCAAAACCATTGAAACAGGCTCTCCCTGGGAAACAGAACTAACCATCAATAACCGGGTTATTATCCTTCACTGCACCCCACTTTATGGTCGAAAAGATAATGTCCTGGGAGCTGTGGGTTTGTTCCAGGATATCAGTGAGCGCTGGCGTTTTGAGCAGCTGCAGAAAGATTTTGTCACCAATGTATCTCATGAACTAAAAACCCCCCTGTCTTCTATCAGGGGAGCTGCAGAAGTACTTATAGAGGGAGTCCTTAAAAACCCCAAAGAAAAAGAAAATTACCTGAACATCATACTGGAAGAATCAAATCGCCTGACCGAGCTGACAAACGGCATATTAAATCTTGCTGAATATGATTCCCGAACACCAGAGCTTCGTTTTGAAACAGTTGAAGCCGGGGAGCTTATAGAAAATGTCAGCTTTATATTCCAAAAAAGTATAAAGGATGGCGACAAGCGATTGGAAACAAAAACCCCCAAAGAAGAGATCCTTTTTAAGGCCAATAAGCTAAAAATAAAGCAGGTTCTGCTCAACCTTCTGGATAATGCCAATAAGTTCTCCCCGGATAACAGCCAAATTATAATTGGAGCAAATAGAGAAAACAGTAAAATTCGTTTCTGGGTTAAAGATGAGGGACCGGGCATATCTAAAGAGGAACAGCATAATATCTGGGAAAGGTTCTACAAGATAGACAAATCCAGGGCCTGGAAGAATAAAGGGACAGGTCTGGGATTGGCCATCGTGAAGCAAATAGTTGAGCAGCATGGTGGCCAGGTATTTATGGAAAGTGAGACTGGCCAGGGTTCAACATTTGGTTTCCTCCTTGATTCACAATAAAGTTCATCATTTTCTCTAGCTTATTTCACAAAAATTTCACAACTATGCTATAGAATTGATCATGAAAAGAGAATCAGGAAAGGAGGAACGCCTGATGTTTTACAACAAGAAATTCATCCTGCTGCTAGTAGCTCTTCTGGTACTTGGGTTCTTAACCGTAGGGTGTGCACCTCCAGATGAAGAAGAAATAGAATTTGATGAGGGCGACCCCATGGATGACCCCACCCTGGATGACGAAGAGTGGAATGACTGGGATGACATGGACGATGACGATTTAGGAAACGAGGTGTGGGATTAAAAAATAAAGCTGCATGATACCTTGCTCTATGACAGCAGGGTATATGCAAAGGAAAGAATCAGACTGCTTGGTTAAGGGGATTATATCCCCTTAACCAAAGCAAAAAATACCCTGAGTAATCGGGGTATTTTTTTTGCTTTCCCAGGAAGGATAATCATCTAAAACCGTGGAAATATCTATAAAGCTCGCAAGAGGAGGAATAGCCTTGCCCACAAGAAATTTGCTACTTATTTCCTTAATTATTGTAATCACCCTACTAACAACCGGTACAGCCCTTATATTCATGTTGATTCCCGGCAGCAGCACCTATTATGTAGTAGAAAAATTACACATGGAAGAAAAAAAACCCCTTTTGTTTAACCGGGGCCTTTTTTTCATGCCACCTTCGAATCATAATCAAGAGATAGTGGATGCTGCACTAAAGATCAACGAAACCACTCCTGCCAGAAAGATTCTGGAAGAAACCAATGGTCAGAAATATTATCTCCTTGACCCCCTTGACCTCCCTCCCGGCAAAAATACCATGAGATTATCTTACCAGGTAATCCTAAAAGATCACCCTCGACCTGAAATGCATTCACTTCCATACCAGTTGTATCTGGGCCCATCAGAAGGGATAGAAACCTCCCATCCCCAGATAGTCAGTGCTGCCAGAAACCTTACAGAACTGGATAATTCCAAAGAAGAAAATATCAATATTCTGCAGAGATTCATTGCAGGTAGCATCCAGGAAAAAGATGACGGTGATTATTCCTCTGCTTTGGAAGCTTTAAACAACAGAGAAGGCAGTGAGAAGGATAAAGCTCTCCTGCTAACTGCCCTGGCCCGCACCCGAGGAATTCCCAGCCGGCTTATTGAAGGCCTTTACCTTTCTCCATCTTTCCCCTCTATCACCAGAACACCTCTCCTTCATTACTGGGTAGAGTATCATGACCCTGAGAAAGGCTGGGTCAGGTGTACTCCCAATAAGAACAGTATCTTCAGTGTTCTGAATTATCCATTCCTGGAAAAAGGAATTATGAAGGACCTGGATATCTCCCAGGGAGAAGAAGTGGTCATATTTGAAGAGATACCTTTTACCTTAGCCTTTATCGGTCCTGAAGATCTTTATGAATCTTTAACATGGGAAACCCAGATCCAGGTTTCCCTGCTCTGGAACAATAAATACACCTATACTCTTATCTGGGCTTTTTTCCTGGGAATCTCATATTTCCTATTTATGCGGTATTTTTACCACTCCCAGCGTAATCCCACTGCTCCATCAAGCAATGCTTCCAGAGAAAATTCTGGCAAAAGCCGGTAGGAAAGATACACAGCAGAATCCCATTCTTCTCCACCGGTTTCTCCCCTGTAATTCAGTGAGAGATTACCTACAGTGAATTCTACCTTACAGCCCCCCAAAGGGGCTAGTTTATTGTCACTGTACTGCAAACCGGCAGCAAGCCAGATCCGGGCAAGATAGGTACTCAAAATGTCAAATTCGCCCCATGCTTTATAATCCTCATCATATTCAACCCCTATTCTCCACCGGTAAGCGGGAGAAAAGGATAAACTCCCACCTAATTGACCATCAAGATCCCACCAGACTCGCAAGGAATGATTCTCTCTTCTGGGGTTTTTCTCGGCAAAGTCCAGGGCATCAATCTGGACAAGAAGTTCATGGAGCCACATCTCCTCTTCATGATAAAGATGTTCTAAATCTGGCCCCCTGAGAAGTATTGGTACCATTAAACAGGTGCGGGAAAGACCTGCATGATTGGCTTCCCGGAGAAGAATGTTGCTGGGGATTCTGGGAGGATTTACAATAGCCAGCACATCACCTGAATTGGGATTCATAATCAAGTTGTAGATCAATGGAGGAGTTGCTGGATACTCTGCATCTCGGGTTAATGCCAGCCATTCATTATGCGAGAGGTATTCACAATCATAACCCAGGTCATAGTACCCCAGGGTATCCTCACCTTCATAGGTATAACTAATCCCTGCTTCACTACCCTTGAACCTTAATTCATTGCCACTTTCATGGAAACCAATTACCATATTCTCAGAACCTCGATAAAAGGCATAATCAAAGTCTCTCTCTGTGGCAGCTTTTTCTGCAATATTTTCTGCATCAGCGCCCTCTGCCAAATATATGTGGGGATAGGAGAAAGCCAGGAAGTCATCTCCTGCTGCAGCTTCTGCCTCATCCGGAGTGGGCACATGAATAACATCGCCATAGGACATGCCATGATCTCCGTACAGTATAATGTTCAAATCGTCTATATCCCCCAGGCGCTCAACCATATCACCGAAATAACTGTCAAACCGCTTTAAGTTTTCTAGCTGGGCTTTCTGGCCAAATATGTGACCAACCCCATCACTGCTGTACCAGTAATACTCCACCACATTGTACTTTTCCAGAAGACTGGGCACGTTATGCATTGCCACCCCACCAAAGACATCAAAAACAAAAATACCGTAGAAAAAAAGACCCAAAGAACGACGGGCAACATTGGGCAAAATATTGAGAAAAACCAGGGCATCTCTACCTACTATACGCTCTTCTTCCCGATCAAATATTGCCCAGCTCACAATATCACCTTCACTGGTATCTTTCCCCTCTTTAAAACGGGTTAGTATGGTTTCAGTGCCCCCGGGGAAAAGAGTTAGACCATGTTTAATCATATTACCATCAGAAAATACCCTTTCCATGTTGGGAAAACCGCCAGCTTCCATCGCTTCAAAGAAAAAATCTGCCGAAACCCCGTCTACATGAATTATTAAAAACTTTGGTGAACTGGACATAGCTGAGAGGTTAAAGCAGAAAATTAACAAGAGTGCAATCATTACCGCCTTTCTTAGCCTGGTAATTGGCACTTTATCAGCTCCTTGTGTATTTTTTAAACAAGCATTGAAGCTAATTTACCACTCATACTGCATACCCAGAGCTCCATTAAATATGGTTTCCATGGATAACCGGGGCAATATCTGGTACGATATATAGGTAGAAGAATCCCAGCCCTGGCCGGTGGTCTGCCCCTGATAATTCAGAGTTAAGTTGCCAACAGTAAATTCTACTTTCATTCCTCCCAGAGGACTTAATTGATCATCCCGGTACTGCAACCCTGCCCCCAACCATAATCTGGTTAAAAAGGTGCTGAAGAAATCATATTCCCCCCAGGCCTTGTAGTAATCATTGTATTCCAGTCCCAGACGCCAGCGGTAGGTCGGCGAAAACGATAAGCTCCCACCTATTTCACCATCCCTGTTGGACCAGATCCGCACAGTATGGTATTCTCTTCCTGGCTCAAAATTATTGAAATCCATCCCCTCTATCAGGGGAAAAGTCTGATATAACCACAGCTCTTCTTTCTGGTACAAATGCTCCAATTCCGGCCCCTTAAGTAGAATGGGAACCATGAGACAGGTGCTGGAAAACCCTGAATGACTTCCATGCTGTAACGCCAAATTTGCAGGTATCCGAGGGGGGTTAATAACTGCCACCACATGGCCGGAGTGGGGATTCATTAAAAGGTTATACACTGCAGGTGGAACTGCCGGATATTCCATTTCCCTGGTTATAGTTAACCATTCTTCACCTGTTAAATACTCGCCTTCGTAACCCATATTATAATACCCCAGGGTATCCTCACCGGTAAATGAGTAACTAATACCCTCTTCCCCCCCTTTAAATGTTAGATGGCTTCCCTCTTCATGAAAACCAGTTACCACATCAGGAGCTTGCCGGTAAAAAGCATAATCAAATTCTTTTTCCCAGGCTATTTTTTTAGCTATTGCTTCTATATCAGCATCATCTGACAGATAGACATGGGGATAGGAAAAGTATAATAATTTATCGCCAGCGGCATCCTTTGCTTCCTGGCTGGTCTGTACATGCACCATATCTCCATAGGACATGCCATGATCTGCATATACAATAATATTCAAATTCTCCAGGCAGTTGAGCCTATCTATCATGTTGCCAAAATAGCTGTCAAATCTCTGTAGATTCTTGAGCTGAGCATCTCTACCAAATATATGGCCAACCCCATCACTGCTGAACCAGTAAAACTCCACTATGTTGTATTTCTCCAGGAGTCTAGGCACATTATGTAAGGCCAGTCCTCCCAGAATATCAAAAACAGGTATGCCATATATGACATGGCTCAGGGAACGGCGCTGCAAATTGGGTAATATATTCCATAGCATAAGGGCATCCTTACCAGCATCAGGCATTATGTTAAACAAACCTTGAATATTATCTTCAACCCTACCTCCCTCACCCTGATCAAGCATGGTATAACTAACAATATTCCCTTCATCAGTATTTAAGCTGTCTTTAAGACGAGTAAGAGTAGTTTCAGTACCCCCGGGAAAAGAAGTCATTCCATATCTGATCATGCTGCCTCGGGAAAAAACCCGTTCCAGGTTTGGAAGTCCTCCGGCTTCCATTTGTTCAAAGAATAACTCCGATGAAATTGCATCAACATGAATTATTAGAAATCGCGGGGCAGCAGATACTGAAGAAAAATTAAAAAAAACCATCAGTAAGAGAACTATTAATAGAACTGCAAAAGAACTCCCCTTATTCACTCAATCAACTCCTCACACCCCTTATTATCCTCAAACTTTCTGGCAAATAAAAAACAACCGGTCACAATTATCCCAGCCTTTTTCAAAAGTATAGGCTTCCAGGCTGCCTATTTTTTTTAGACCTCCTGCCATGACAGCCCGGGCCATTTCACCAGCAGAATACCCCCTTTCCAGGTGAACTTCCCTGTAGCGTCGATAATTCTCTCTCCCCTCCCGGAGAAAGATGGTTAATTCTGCCCACCAGTAACATTTCTCCCGGTCAATCCTATCTCGCCAGAAACATGTATAGTTATTCCCCTCATAAATATGAATACCTTCTTTTATACTTTTTATGCGGTGAGCAGTATTGAAGTCAAAAATAAAATAACCACCCGGATGCAAAACCTTCTCCACATTTTTGAAGGTGATGATAAGCTCATCAAAACTCTTAATATAATTGACGCTGTCGTAGAAAGAAACTACCAGGTCAACCCTCTCAGCTAAGGCTAACTGACGCATGTCCTGACATATAAATACTGGATTACTCTTATCTGTTTTTTTCTTCTCTGCCATCTCTAACATGTCCCTGGACCTATCCACCCCATAAACCTTGTAGCCCTTTTGAGCCAGGGGAATGGCCATATTACCGGTACCACAAGCCAGATCAAGTATGGTTCGGGGGACCAGCCGGTAATGCTTCAGGAGTTTTTCCAGGTAATCCAGCCAGCCTTCATAATCAACAACCTTCATCAAGTCATCATAGAACCTGGCCAGAACACTATAGGGCTCATCCCCTTGATAATTCTTATGATGTGACATTAGTTAAAAACCCCCATACTTCATTGCGGCCGGTGCCTTTGACAGCAGAAAACGGTACCAGTTTGTCCCACTCAATACTTTTATCCAGGCTATTTATAATCCTCATACTATGGTGCTGCCATTTACCCTTGCTTATCTTATCGCATTTGGTGGCCACCAGAAGGAAAGGAATACCTACTGTCTTTATCCAGTTAAACATCTTTTGATCAAGTTCTGTTGGTTCATGACGGATATCCAGGATCTGAACTATCCCCCTGAGATTATCCCTGTTATTAAGATATTCGTCTATCATCTGCCCCCACTTCATCCTTTCCCCCTTAGAAACTCGGGCATATCCATATCCAGGGAGGTCAACCAGGATGAACTTATCCTCTATTTTGTAAAAATTTATGGTTCTGGTCTTGCCCGGACGACCGCTAATATAGGCAAGATTTCGCCTGCTGACAAGGGCATTGATCAAAGAAGACTTTCCCACATTGGACCGGCCAGCCAGGGCAACTTCTGGCAGTTCCAGCTGGGGATAATCCTTTTTACTTGTAGTCATCTTCAATAAACAGGTGTTTTCACTCATTATCTCTTTCCTCTTCCCCCAGTAAAAAATCCATAACCTCATCCATGTGATTAACCAGGACAAAATTCATTTCTTTCTTGATATAGTCAGGCACTTCCTGCAATTGAGGCTCGTTTTCCCTGGGGAGTATGATGGTTAGGATACCGCCCCGGTGAGCAGCCAGAACCTTTGTCTTTATACCTCCTACATTTAACACTCTACCCCTGAGGGTTATCTCACCACTCATGGCCACATCACCGGGAATATTTTTTTCTCCCAGGGCAGAAATTAAAGCCACAGCAATGGTAATACCTGCTGAAGGACCATCCTTGGGAACTGCACCCTGGGGAACATGAATATGAACATCCTTCTCATTGTGAAACCCTTCTGGCAGACCCAAAACTTTTTGCCGGGCTCGGGCATAACTCAAGGCCGCTTTGGCAGATTCCTTCATAATATCACCAAGTTGACCGGTCAGGATAAGTTTGCCACTGCCAGGAACCACAGCCACCTCTATATCCAGTATATCTCCACCTGTTTCTGTATAGGCAACTCCTGTAGCCACTCCTATCCTCTTCTCCCCCTGAACCAGGCTCTGCCTGTAAAGGGGTGGGCCCAGGTAGATGCTCACATTATCCTCTTGAATTACTATATTAGTCACATCCTGTTCCACCATGGACCTGGCAACCTTGCGCATTATGGTAGCCAGCTTTTTCTCCAGAGTTCGCACGCCGGCTTCTCTGGTATAGAGCTTTATAATTCCCTGCAGTCCTTCATCAGTAAATTTCAAGCCATCACTGTTGAGGGAGTGTTCTTTTAACTGCCTGGGGATCAAATGATTTTTTGCAATCTGCACCTTCTCCTCCTCAGTATAACCTGGCAGGTGGATGACTTCCATCCGGTCCAGTAGAGCAGGAGGTATGGTGTATTCAACGTTAGCTGTGGTAATGAAGAATACTTTAGACAGGTCAAAGGGTACTTCCAGATAATGGTCGCTGAACTCATGATTCTGTTCCGGGTCAAGGACTTCCAGGAGTGCTGCAGAAGGATCGCCCCGGAAGTCGGTGCTCATCTTGTCTATTTCATCCAGGAGGAACAGGGGATTGCCCACCCCGGCATTGCGCATTGCGTTAATAATGCGTCCGGGACGTGAACCTACATAGGTTCGCCGGTGGCCTCTAATCTCTGCTTCATCCCTTACCCCTCCCAGGGAAATTCGCAGGAATTTCTTCTCAAGGGCCCTGGCTATGGACTTGGCCAGGGAGGTTTTTCCTACCCCGGGAGCCCCCACCAAACACAATACTGGGCTCTTGAGATCGGGTGAAAGCTGACGCACAGCCAGATATTCCAGTATCCGGTCTTTCACATCCTCCAGAGCATAATGATCCTCATCTAAAATTTTCTTGGCTATTTCAATATCCAGGCGATCTTCAGATACCTGACTCCAGGGAAGTTCCAGTATGCAGTCTAAATAATTTCTAACCACAACCGCTTCGGCACTCATAGGTGGCATATTGCTCAACTTTTCCATTTCCTTTTCCACCTTTTCCTGCACGTCTTCCGGCATGTCAATTTCTTCCATGCGGTTGCGATACTCATTTATCTCATCATCTTCTTCACCATAATTGCCCAGTTCTTCCTTTATGGCTTTCAACTGTTCGCGCAAATAATATTCTTTCTGGGTTTTTTCCACTTGCTTGCGAATCCTAGATTCGATTTTCTGCTCCACAGAAATTATTTCATGTTCTTTTTCCAGGATCTTATACAGTTTCTCCAGTCTGTCCAGAGAGGACAAGGCCTCCAGAATTTCCTGCTGCTCCTTTACCTTCAGGTTCAGGTGAGTTACCAGGACATCTGCTAAGCGGCCTCCATCCTCCATGTTGGAAATGGTCACAACAACTTCTGTGGGAATCTTTTTACTCACTTTGACAATTTCTTCAAAGCAATCCACCACCATGCGCATCATGGCTTCTATTTCTGGCGTCTTCTCTTCCTCTTCTTCAACTTCTTTTACTTCTACCTCAAAATGAGATTCTTCATCCAGAAAATCATGAATCTGGGCCCGGTAAAGGCCCTCAACAATAATCTTTATGGACCCATCAGGAAGCTTGATTAGCTGCTTTATCTCTGCCACCGTTCCAATATTATAGATATCAACAGGTCCAGGTTCATCCAAACTATCTTCCTTCTGGGCACATAAAAGAATAAATCTTTCATCTACCATTGCCTTTTCCAGGGCAGCCATGGATTTGGGTCTACCAACCATAAGGGGCATTACCATATTGGGGAAAACCACAACACCTCGCAGGGGCAGCAATGGCATTTGCTTTTTTCCATTATTTTTCATAATACACCTCCCTAACTCCACCTTCATTAAGGTATTCTTCTACCTGTACATAAATCCTGCATGGATTTATGTATGCCTGGTTAAAAGGTTTTTCTCCTAAGCATGGCGAATTCTTCTCCTGGGAGGTTCCCGGAAAATGACCATTTTATCCTTATTTCTTACAATTTTAATCTTGCTTTTTCCCCTGCCCTCCTGGGCTCAACAAAACCATTATTTCCAGGAATGGGCAATGGTAACTGTTGAGAATATCAGCGGTCAGGGCAGTGGTTTCTTCATAAATTCCCAAGGTTATTTTATAACCAATTATCATGTAACCAAGGGTAGCACCATGGCCAGTATCAGGATCGCTGATGATCGGAAATTTGAAGCCAGCCTGGTTTACGCAGAAGAAGCTCTGGACCTGGCCTTATACGAAACATCTCTCACAAACACCCCTTCTTTGCCCCTGGCTTCCTCTGAGGAAATCACTGCAGGAAAATCCGTCTTCACCATTTCTTCCCCCCTGGGACAGAAGGGAACAGTGAGCAGAGGAACTATAACTGATACTGGTGTGAAATATGCCGGACTGAGCCTGGTGGCTACTGACATAACAGCTTTTCCTGGTGTAAGCGGCAGCCCTCTCATGACTTCAGAGGGCCTGGTTATAGGGGTAAATACTCTGTCTCTGCGTCGCAACGAGAAAACCAGGACACTGGCTATTGACCTGGAAACTCTGGAAAGTTTTCTGCAAAAAAGCGGTGTTTCCTACAACACTGCTCACCTGCAAAGCTTGCAACAGGCAGGGACAGTAAAACCACCACCTCCTCTTCAGTATACATCAGTACTCTTTCACCTTCTACTCTGGAACTCGGTATTCTTGCTATTGAACCTGGGGTTTTTCCTGTATAATCGCAGGCTCAGAGGGACCCCGGCAGAGGAAGAGGAGGAAGAGGAGGAACTGTACTGATAAGAGCCTCCTTCAGAGCCTCTTCCAGGGAAATAACTCCTTTAACCTGGGCACCTTCCAAAAAAGCATAGCTCTCCTGCCAGTTCTCCTGGGGAATTAGAATCTTTTTTGCACCAGCCTGGCGAGCTGCTTCAATTTTAGCCCCAACACCTCCTACCCCCTTTATCTCTCCTCCCAGGGATATTTCGCCGGTCATGGCTATCTTATTATCTACAGGTTTACCGGTCAATGAAGAATAAATGGCAACAGCCAGTGTCAATCCTGCTGAAGGTCCATCGATAGGTATGCCCCCGGGAAAATTAACATGAATGTGGAAAGACTCTGTCCCCTGGGAAAGCAGAGAATCCAGTACCGTAAGGACTATTTCCAGTGAGTTTTTAACCATCGATTTTCTCTTGAGAACATGGCCCCTGCTCCCGATCTCTTCTTCCTCAATTACTCCAGTAATTTTTAACCTGCCTTCTCCTTCTTTGGCTTGGGCAGTAACAACCTCTACGTCCAGTAATATGCCCATATTTGGTCCTTGCACAGCCAATCCATGGGCAATCCCCACCTTGGGTTGGGAATTAATTTTCTTGTCCAGTCTGGGGCTGTACTGACCGCTGTTAATTACCCTTTCCACATCCTCCCTGATTATGGCTACTCTGCCTTTCACAGCAGCAATTCCAGCAGCAATCTGAACTATGTTCACACCTTCCCGACCATTGCTGGCATACTTTTTAATTACTTCCAGGGCAGCAGATTCTATCTGCACCTGGATCTTTTCCGCTGCCCGGACTACAATACTGCTCACTTCATCCGGGGTAAGCCCCCGGAAATAAATTTCCAGGCACCGAGATCTGATAGCTGGGGGAATGTCTTGAGCTGATCGGGTAGTGGCTCCTACTAACCTGAAATCAGCCGGTAAACCTTTCTTAAATATCTCGTGGACATACTGGGGAATGTTTCTATCCTCCTCGTTATAGTAAGCGCTTTCCAGGAAAACTTTCCGATCCTCTAAGACCTTGAGGAGTTTATTCATCTGTATAGGATGCAACTCGCCAATTTCATCGATGAATAAGATGCCCCCATGAGCCCTGGTTACAGCTCCAGGTTTGGGTTGAGGTATCCCTGCTACCCCCATGGCACCTGCTCCCTGATAGATGGGATCGTGCACCGATCCGATGAGGGGATCTGCTATACCTCTTTCATCAAAACGGGCTGTGGTAGCATCCATTTCTACAAACCTGGCATCCTCCTTAAAAGGTGAAATCCGGTTTCTCTTGGCTATTTCCAGGACCAGTCGGGCAGCAGCAGTTTTCCCAACACCAGGAGGGCCATAGATCAAAACATGCTGGGGATTGGGCCCACAGAGGGATGCCTCCAGCGCTTCCAGGCTCTCTTCCTGACCAATTATTTCAGAAAAACTGGCTGGCCTGGTTTTCTCCGAAAGAGGTTCACTTAAACTTTTTTGCCGCATCTGTTCAAGCTTGTCCAGCTCTTTTTGTGAATCCCGCACCACTTTTTTTCGACTCCCCCGCTGCCTGTGCATTAGTCTGTAAATGTACAGTCCAATAACTGCCACTATAACCAGCTGAATGGCCCAGAAAAAAAACATATCCATGGGACCACTCCTTTTGATTTATCTGCCCATATTATAACCATTTGTACTGCATTTTATTTCCACCTGGTCGAAAAATTAAAAACCCTGAAGGTTTTCCCCTCAGGGTTTGATGAGTCATCAAGCTGGTTCACTCTTCCTCTGAACCCTAATGATCTCCGGCTCTCCACCTTTATTTATAACTTCCTCGCCTATGCGCACCGTGGCTACATTTTCACTGGAAGGAATCTCGTACATAACATCTAATATGGAATCCTCCACGATGGAACGCAGACCACGAGCACCAATATCCCTTTTTATAGCCATCTGGGCTATAGCCCTAAGGGATTCTTCTGTAAACTCCAGTGTTACATTGTCAAGTTCAAAGAACTTCTGGTACTGTTTAACCAGAGCATTGCGAGGTTTGGTGAGGATAAGCACCATGTCCTCTTCTGTAAGAGCGTCCAGGGTAACAACAATGGGCAGACGGCCAATGAATTCGGGAATAAGCCCATAGCGTAAGAGATCCTGGGGCAGAACTTCTTTCAATATTTCCCCTATATTTTCGTCTTTGGGTTTTTTAATGTCTGCACCAAAACCCATTACCTTGCTCTTAACCCGGCCCTTGATAATCTTTTCCAGACCATCAAAAGCTCCACCGCAAATAAACAGGATGTTAGTGGTGTCCAGCTGAATAAATTCCTGATGGGGATGCTTGCGTCCTCCCTGAGGAGGCACAGAAGCAACTGTACCTTCTAAAATCTTCAGCAATGCCTGCTGAACTCCTTCTCCTGATACATCCCGGGTTATGGATGGATTTTCCGATTTGCGAGCAATTTTGTCTATTTCGTCAATATAGATAATTCCTTTTTCTGCTTTCTCAACATCGTAATCTGCCGCTTGAATAAGCTTCAGAAGGATGTTCTCCACATCTTCACCCACATAACCTGCTTCCGTAAGAGATGTGGCATCAGCAATGGCAAAAGGAACATCCAAGATCCTGGCCAGTGTCTGGGCCAGGAGGGTTTTTCCACAGCCGGTTGGCCCCACCAGTAGAATATTGCTCTTCTGCAATTCCACCTCATCCACTTTCATACCGCTATTAACCCTTTTGTAATGGTTATAAACGGCGACGGCAAGGGACTTCTTGGCATCTTCCTGGCCAATAACATACTGATCAAGAATATCCTTGATCTCCTTGGGCTTAGGAATACTCTGCATCCCAAAATCCATTTCATCGGCCAGTTCTTCCTCGATTATTTCGTTACAGAGTTCAATGCACTCATCGCAAATATACACTCCGGGGCCAGCAACAAGCTTTTTAACCTGTTCCTGTATCTTCCCGCAGAAGGAACACTTCAGCTGTCCCTTTTCGTCTCCGTACTTAAGCATCTTATCACCCTCTTTAAACAGGCTATTTCCGTTCTTCCTGTCTTCTGATTACTTTGTCTATTATACCATATTCCATGGCTTCCTGGGAGGACATGAAGAAATCTCTTTCCACATCTTTCTCTATTTTCTCCATAGGTTTTTCGGTGTGGTGAACCAAAATTTCATTCAATTCTTTTTTCAACTTGAGAATTTCCCTGGCATGAATCTCAATATCCGTTGCCTGGCCCCGAGTTCCCCCTGTGGGCTGATGGAGCATGATCCGGGAGTAAGGAAGGGAGAATCTCTTTCCCTTGGTTCCTGCAGCCAGGAGAAGGGCTCCCATACTGGCAGCCATGCCCACGCATATGGTTGAAACATCCGGCTTGATATACTGCATGGTATCATATATGGCCAGACCTGAATATATGGAACCTCCTGGCGAATTAATGTAGAGGAAAATATCTTTTTCCGGATCCTCAGCTTCCAGAAATAAAAGCTGGGCAATAACCAGGTTGGAAGTGATATCATCAACTTCCTGCCCTAGAAAAACGATTCGGTCCTTAAGAAGTCGGGAATATATGTCATATGATCTCTCGCCGCGACTGGTCTGTTCTACAACAATAGGCACCAGTGCCATTTATAATCACTCCTCACTATATTATTCCAGAAGGTATCAAAGTTATTCCTTCCGGGCTTCATTTTTTTCCATCAAAAGCTCAAGAGCTTTGCGTCTTTTTATGTCTTCTCCAATTCCTGTGAGATAACCCTGGGCTTCCAGTCTCTGTTTAAAGTCAGCAAATTCAAAATCTGTTCCCTCAATGATTTTTTCTATCTCTTCATCAATTTCTTCGGGTTTAGCTTCAATTCCTTCCTCTGCCACAACTTTTTCCAGTATTAAACGGTTACGTACCTGTCGTTCAGCTGCAGGCTTGTTCTTCTCCTTCCAGTCATCAACACTGCTGCCTATGGCTGCCAGGTAATCTTCCATCTTCATACCTCTCTGTTCCATGCTGCTGGCAGTTTCCCTGTAAATCTCTTCCACTCGATCCTCTACCATCTTTTCCGGCACTTCCAGGGTAACGTTGCCAGCAACGGCATCCATGACATCGTTTTCAAATTTTACCCGCACTTTATCCCGGGCTTCCTCCTCAATTTTTTCCCTTACATCATCCTTCAACTCCTCAATGGTTTCATACTCCCCCACCGTCTTTGCCAGATCATCATCTGCTGAAGGCAGTTCTTTTTCCTTTATTTCTTTAATTTTTACCTTGAAGAGAACCTCTTGCCCGGCCAGACTCTCTTCCCGGTAATCCTCCGGGAAAGTAACCTTTATTTCTTTTTCCTCACCTACCCGGGCACCAATGAGTTGCTTTTCAAAACCGGGTACAAAAGTATTGCTGCCTATATTCAGGACAAAGTCCTCACCACTGGCTCCTTCCACAGGCTCACCATCCAGGTAGCCGGTAAAATCTATTACCACATAATCCTCGTCCTCCACCAATTCCTTTTCCGAGGCCATCAGAGTTGCTTGCTGATCCCTAATATTTTCCAGCACCTGCTCTACCTGTTCTTCCTCTATTTCTACCTTTTCTTTATCCACTTCCAGGCCAGTATACTTACCCAGCTCCACTTCAGGCTTAACCTCTATAGTTAATTCCAGCTTGCCAGGCTGGCCTTCATCAATTTCATAAGACTTGAGTTCCGGCCGATCTATGGGTTCCACATCATGTTCCCTTATGGCTATCATGAGAGCCTTGGGAACCAGTATTTCCAGGGCATCCTGATGGAGAACATCCTTGCCCAGCCTGGCTTCTAAAATCTTTCTGGGTATTTTCCCCTTGCGGAACCCCGGCATCTTCAAATCCTTAACTACCTGCCGGTAAGCCTGATTTAAAGCCTGCTCCACCTCATCCGGCTCAATCTCTATAGACAGCTTTAAGCAATTTTTCTCCAGAACTTCCTTTTCAATCTTCATTCCTTACCTCCTCTTTATCATGCAATACCCCGCAGGTTAAAACCTGGCGGGGAGATTCATAAGTACATATGTATTGTACCAGAAAAAAAGCGCCTTTTCAATAGCTTTAAAGGTCCTTTTCTCCGGGGAACATTTTTTACCCAAAATTAGATAAAAGAAATGGTAAAGGAGTGCCTGGAGTTGCACTGACACTCCTTAGATTTTTGGTTTAGCTTAGTCAATCAAGATGATCCAGTTGAAATAATCCATTTTTTGCAGATACAGGACAGTTTCAAAATCCCATTCATCAGCTACCCCATCTTCAACTACGTCTGCCACCACTCTTGCCTGGACCATAGCTTCGTTTTCATCATAAATTTCGATTTTCCTATCCAGTATTTGGTATGTTTTATACTCTATGTTCTTGAACTCATTCTCCCAGTACATAACATTTTTGTCCGTCACCAACACCAGACCAGCAGTGTCTTCTCCAACCAGGGAATCTGCATACTGATCAAGTGTAAAATTGATGATAAACTCATCCAGAATACCATCACAGGCTGTGAATGAGAATGCCAGGAGTAAAATAACTGCTGCCAGGCCAGCTTTTTTCATTTCTTCACCTCCTCTTAATTTTTAAAGCTATTATTAAATTCCAGAATTATTCTGGGCTACCTTCTTTTTTTCTGAAATAGTGACTTTTCCCTGGGGTGAAAAAAGCTTATTCTTTTAGCAGGATATCCTATGCACAAAAAATGCCAGCTGGCAAGTATACGGGCATTAATATAAGCTCCGGCTAACTTTAGATCAATAAATCAAGATAATCCAGTCTATAACATCTTCCTTTTTCAGGGGAACAACAACCAACCTATCAATATTTTTAGTTTCACCATCTTCAACTATTTCTGCAATCTCTCTGGCATCTACACTGGCTTCATTTTCACTTTCAAAATAGAACTTTCTTTCTGTCAAAACATAACTGATTACATTCCGATCACTAAACCTGGCTTCCCAGAATACCACATCCCTGTTGGTTATTTCTGCCAATCCTTCAGCATCACCTGCCACTTTGCATAGGGCATACTGATCCAGCAATGCATTTATGTATATTTGGTGCAGAACATTATCGCAAGCGGTAAAAGATAGAGCAAGAAAGAATATTAGGACGACTAAAGCAGCTCTTTTCATCCCATCACCTCCTTGAATTTTTAAGAGTAATATATAATTCCAGAATCATCCTTAATCACCTGCAAATATTAAGAAAAAAAGATGCCGCTCCTCAGGAGGGCATCTCTTTTATTTAATAAATCTATAATTTTCATATTGGGGTGAGTGATGGGACTTGAACCCACGGCCTCAGGAGCCACAATCCTGCGCTCTAACCACCTGAGCTACACCCACCGCAAACTTTATTTTCGCTGGTGCGCCTGGGAGGATTCGAACCCCCGACCAATGGATTAGAAGTCCACTGCTCTTTCCCCTGAGCTACAGGCGCAAAATTGGAGCGGGAGACGGGATTCGAACCCGCGACCCTCAGCTTGGAAGGCTGATGCTCTAGCCAGCTGAGCTACTCCCGCCCTTAGGGAAAAATGGTCGGAGCGAAAGGATTTGAACCTTCGACCTCCTGCTCCCAAAGCAGGCGCGCTAGCCAAGCTGCGCTACGCTCCGAAGTCCTAATCCCACTAAAAGTATAACCGAAAATCATCTGCTGGTCAAGAGGACAAAATTAACTAGAGAAGATCCATTTCAATAATCTTCTCCCGCATGGCTTTCATGGCCCGGGCCCTGTGACTGATCCTATTTTTTTCCTGGCCAATCTGGGCCATGGTTTGGTCATAATGGGGCAGAAAAAAAACCGGGTCAAACCCAAAACCATCTTCACCCTCAGGGGCAGTGGCTATGAAACCTTTAAGCTCTCCCCGGGTGATAATATGCTCTCCCCAGGGTAGGACCAGGGCCGCAACACATACAAAGGAGGCTCCTCTTTGCTCTAGAGGCACACCCTGCAGCTTCTGCAGAAGGGCTTCATTACGTTCCTCATCTGTAATATTGTCCCCGGCAAACCTGGCAGTAAAGACACCCGGCCCACCACCTAGGTATTGAACTTCCAGACCTGAATCATCAGCAAGGGCTGGCTTTTTCAGTCTATCAAAGTAGTACTGAGCTTTTAAAAGTGCATTCTCAGCGAAAGTTTCTCCTGTTTCTTCAGGAGGTTTTAGGGCAGGAAAACTTTCCAGGTTAAGAAATTCTACTGACAGGGGGGAGAGAATCTTCTCAATTTCCCGGACCTTCCCTTGATTATTGGTTGCCAGGACTATCTCCCTTATCTTCTTGCTGTTCACCTTCTTTATCCCCCTCATTTTCTCGTGAAGCATTTTCCTTTTTACCCACTAGCTCCACCAGCTCTCCCAGGCTCTCTTTCTGCTTCAGCACCATCTTTTCTATGCCCAAGAAACCCAGATCAAGGAGGTTTTCCAGTTCATACCGGGAAAAAGGAGAACCTTCTGCTGTTCCCTGAATCTCAATAATATCACCTGTTTCTGTCATCACCATGTTGAGGTCCACCTGAGCCCGGGCATCTTCTTCAAAACTCAGGTCCAGAAGGTTAATACCATCAACAATACCTACACTGGTAGCAGCCAGGAAGGATTTCAATGGTGAATTGGTGATAATTTGATTTTTGAGCATATAATCCACGGCATCCACCAGGGCTACAAAAGACCCGGAAATGGAAGCTGATCTGGTTCCTCCATCAGCCTGTATAACATCGCAGTCCAGCCATATGGTGTTCTCCCCCAGTTCCTTGAGATCCACCACTGACCGGAGGCATCGACCGATAAGGCGTTGGATTTCTAAAGTCCTCCCTGAAGCTCTTCCCCGGGAAATCTCTCTAATGGTCCGATTTTCTGTTGACCGGGGCAAGAGAGAATATTCAGCAGTTACCCAGCCCTGTCCCTGCCCTCTTAGAAAAGGAGGTATCTTATCCTCAACAGAGGCATTACAGAGAACAACCGTATCTCCTGTTTCTACCAGTATCGAGCCTTCAGCAAATCTGGTGAAATTCCTGGTTATTTTAATCTCCCTGGGCTCTTCAGTTTTTCTGCCATCCCTTCTAATAAACTGTGACAAGATAATCCCCTTCCCCTTTATCTTTATTTATGACCCTTGATACCCTGGAAAAAATAAAGGATATCTATTATCTTACTCCAAAAACAGTTGACTTGTCAAAAAACAGGACCTCTAGTAGATGGATTCCTCTTTGAAAAAAAGGCTGCCCATGCCCAGGAATTTTTCCCCATATTTAATAAATCCGGGGAAAAGTGATTTCAGGTCACTGACCAAAAATTCTCGGTCGCCAGCTTTAGTGCTTTCCCTTAGCAAGCCCTTTTGGGAGAGAGTTGCCTTAAGGTCAAGGGCCATGGTGAGTCCTGGAAATATTAGATTAATGTCCGGTCCCACCACTTTCTGAATTACCTCCTGCAGATAGGGAAAATGGGTACATCCCAGAATTAAAGTATCTATCTCCGTTCCTTTAAAGCTCCCAAGATATTTTTCAGCAGCGGCTTGAACAGCTTTGCCAGTAAAAACACCATTTTCAACAAAGGAAACAAAACAAGGCGCTCCCTTTGCAAAAACCTGAACCTGACCATTCATGCTGCTCATTAGTTTTTGATAAACACCGCTTTCAGCTGTACCGCTGGTAGCAACTACTCCCACCCTATTATTCCGGGTCATCTTCATGGCTTCCCTAACTCCTGCTTCCACCGGCCCCATAATGGGCCTGGAGTACTTATTTTCCACAGTCTTCTGGCCAGCTATGGAGGCAATATTACAGGCTATTATGAGGGCCTTGCAACCCCTTTCTTCCAGCAGGTAACGGGCAATATATTCAGTATAATACCGGATATTTTTCAGGGATTTTGATCCATAAGGACGGTGGAGAGTATCACCAAAGTATATTATATTTTCCCCGGGCAAAACTTTAACAATTTCCCTGGTGACAGTTAATCCACCTACTCCTGAATCAAATATGCCTAGGGGCTGATCTGACATAACTTCCACTCCTTTTCTGATATCTGATAGGTTTTTTGCCGGATCAGTAGTTCAAAACACTGTTAATCCTCATGCTGCTAACTTATTCCCCGGTATTGGTATCTCTATAATCTATATTATTGTACTGTTTTATACTAATTCGATTTAAAAAGGCAGGATAATCCAATGCGGACACGAAATAATTTAATGTTGAGATTTTTATAGCTTTCCTTTAGCTGTTTTGCAAATTCAGTTACTTACTTACTCACAAGGCCTCATTGGGAATGTAGAAATTACCACAAAAGCAGGACATGTCTTCCATATTGTAGAATTATAAATCATACTTCCCTACCTGCAACTTATGACATTGTACAACAAATGTCCCTATAAAAGCTACTATTTTTCCTGCTTGCCCAATAAATTGGATTAAAATAAATATAATGGGAGGATATCGGATGAAACGCGAAAATTTCTTTTTCTACCCGGAAGGCTGGCTTTTTCTCCTCCGAACATCCATAATCACCCTTCCGGGGGGGCTGATTGCCGGTCTGTTCGTAGTCTTTGCTGTAGTTGAAGCCCCTACCCGTGAACAGTATTTTCTGGGCGCCCTCCTGGGACTGGCCTTTGCTTTTATCCTTACATTCAGTGCTGGTGTGAGGAGTTTCAGGCAGTACACCCTTCCTGCCTATGCCATAGGCAACTTTGCCAGATCCATTGGCAACTTCGATCTTTCGGCTAGTTTGGAAGATATCCGTTCCAAGGAAATGGAAGGAGCTCTAAAAGGTCTGGAAATTATGCGGGAGAATTTGCTCAATACATTTTCCCGCTATCAGGAGCAGGTGGAGGAATTGAACAAGACTGCCAGCTATCTGTCCCAGAACATCAGCACCTCCAGCAAAACCAATACACAGGTAGCCCGTGCTATTGAAGATTTTGCCCAGGAAGCTGAAGAACAGGGAGAAAACATCAAAAAGAACCTGGAACTCCTGGACAATCTGGCCAAAAACATCAATAATGTAACCAATCTCACAGAAAAATCTCTAACCACATCTCAAAACATGGAACTTCTGGCCAAAGAAGGCACTGAATCTTTAGAAGCGGCTGAAGACCGATTCAGCCTCATGGATGAAACCACCCAGAAATCGGTGGACACATTGGCTTCTCTGGAAAAAGCCTCTCAACGCATAGAAGAAATTATTAACACCATCAATGATATTTCCAAGCAAACCCATCTCCTGGCTTTAAATGCAGCCATCGAAGCAGCCCGGGCTGGAGAACACGGTTCCAGTTTTGCCATAGTAGCCACAAGAATTCGTGAGCTCTCCCAGGAAGCATCACAAGCAACCGGCAACATCACTGAAACCATCGAAGAAACTCAAGAAACCATAAAAGAAATATCCCATTACATAGGAGAAACCCGCAGCCGGGTTACTCAGGGCGGGGAAACTCTCCGAACTACCAGGACCAGATTTGACCGGATTCTCAACAGCATCCAGGGCATTACCGAAAGAAATAAAGAGATCAGCACATCATCTAATATTATATCCCAGGACACTTCCAAACTGCTATCTTCACTAGAAGATCTGGCAGATTTTTCCGAAACCATCAACACCCGAGCCGGGGAAACTGTAGATCTCACCAAAGAACAATCAGCAATTTATGAAGAGGTTGAAAAAACCAGTAAAACTGTCTTCCATGTAGCAGAAGAAATAAGACGCATGGCCAACAGTTTTAATATCCCCCGCTCATAGGATTACAGCATTGTAAAAAAACAACACAATCATGATAATTACGATAAAAATCTTTAAAAATGTTCCCCCTAACAAACCAATTAAAGTCCCCAGGCTTACCTTTAAGGCCTTCAGGGGGCTTTTCTTTATCAGCAATTCCACCAGGAAAGCCATTACCAGGGGGCCAACAACTAAACCTATTATGCCCAGGAGAAAGGGACCAATGATTGCTCCCAAAACCGCTCCCCATACTGCACCTCGGGAGCCACCCTGCCTCTTAATTCCCAAAACCTGGCTTGCCCAGTCCACCAGAACAGTGAGAACCGCAAGAAGCGCCTGATAGCTAACATGAATGATGCTGACACTTGTAAATCCATCCAGGGCTGCAAAAAGAAAAATACCCAACCAGACCAGGAAAGGCCCCGGTAAAATAGGCAAAAGAGTTCCCAAAAAACCTGCTAGTATAAGAATTACTGTTAATAACCAAATAAGAACTTGGGTCATCTCTTCTTCAAGAGCTTCAGATAACCCCCTTTGGTGCTGCGGGTGTCCATTACAGCAACAAAGGCCCCGGGGTCTGCAACTTCCAGAAACCGGCGCAATTTATCCCAATCCCGCCGGAAAAGATGAAGGTTGAGCACCGTTTTTTGACCTTCCTTGCCCCAGGCATCGAAACAGGTAACACCAAAGCCCTCCTCCCTCAGTTTACATGATAATTTGCCGGCATCTCTGGTAGGAATCAACTGAACAGTCATAAAGCCCAGAGCCAGCTTCTCCTCAATATAACTACCCAATAGTGTCCCGCCGGCAAACCCACCTGAGTACGCCAGTATGTTCCACAAATTATCCAGGTTGGTAACAACAGTCCCCAGAGCAACAATGAATATGGTTATCTCTACAAAACCAATGAAAGCAGCATGAGCTTTTTTCCCCCGGAAAATCATTATAATCCTTATGGTGCCCAGGGAAACATCGATGATTCTGAGAAAAAAAATGCCTATGGGAAATAAAATATGCGCATATTGCAAAGCATATTCCTGCATCTTTATCTTCCCTCCCGGCGTAATTGTGTGAAGTATTCATTCAGTCCCCGGAATATGGCTTCAGCAATATCCTGCCTTCTGTTTGCATCCCTGAGAATTCTCTCTTCCAGCGGGTTGGATAGAAAAGCCACTTCCAGCAGTATGCCCGGCACCTTCAAGGGATCTATTATCTTATAGTTCTCCTGTTTTACCCCCCGGTCCCTGAGGCCCAGTTCCCTAACAACTTCTCTATGCACAAATTCAGCCAGCCTAAAAGAATACTGATGACATCTGGGACTTATGTAGGTCTCAATCCCTTCAGGAATACCCCGGACATGGGCATTGGCATGCACGCTGATAAAAGCATCTGCATTCACCTTATTGGCCAGCTCGGTCCGGGCCCAGAGGGATACAAATTCATCTTTGTCCCGGGTCATTATTATCCGGACGCCTGTTGGCTGCAAAAGTTCTCGCAAACGCAAGCTGATATCCAGAACTATATCCTTTTCATAAGTTCCTGCTGGTCCAATAGCTCCCGGGTCAAATCCTCCATGGCCGGGATCGATAACAATAACCCTGCCCAAAAAAGGCGACTTGGTAAATTCCAGGGTTATTGTGTCGCTACGGGGGGAACTGAGTATGCTATTCTTGGGATTATGGGCAAGATCAAAGACCACCCTGACAACATCAGGATCTCTGGAAAACTGACTGGCCCGCAATCCCCGGAGGAGTTCAGTTTCCCGGGGCATGTCCTCTTCCATGCCTAAAA
Source organism: Halanaerobiales bacterium (assembly GCA_003551905.1). GTDB lineage: Bacteria > Bacillota > Halanaerobiia > B1SED10-174 > B1SED10-174 > B1SED10-174. The sequence continues at coordinate 33,119 of PUNT01000031.1, read as the reverse complement.
CTGCGTTTTTGATATCCACCACCACCCGGTAAGGTGAAGATAGGTAATGAACATCATATTCGGCCTCACCGGTTAATTTTATGTGATAAAGTTCTTTGGTTAATTCTTCTTCCTGGGCAATCTGGAAAACCCTGTGCTGGAAAGCAATTCGGGTACTGCCTGTCCTCTCCTGCCACTCTTCAACCCTATACTCTGGCAGATAATTTAAATCCAGGACAACCCGGACTGTTTCCTGGTCAAACTGAGAATATCTGATCCTTTCAATAGTCCCATCATCCACATCTATAGTTGAAGCATTGCCTGCCAGCCTGGTAGCAGGAATATCAAATACCTTCCGCAGGGGTTCTTCCAGGGTAAAAGAATTTAAAGAAACTGCCTTGCTGGATACTATCTCCAGCCCTTTTTCTTTTGACCACCTGATATCTTCTATGTAATTCTGTTTTCCCAGCTCTACAATAATGCTTTTATTATCCGGCTTATGTAAACTGTATTCCATCTTGTCTGCAAAAGGTATTTCTATCTGTATAACGGGAGGGTCGGTTTTAACCTGTTCTATCTGTACTCCCTGGCCAGTTTCCAGCCCCTTACCGACAATAACACCTTCCAACTCTAACACAAGCCTGTCCCCATCATCAACCTCAATTATCCTATAATCTTCAATGGTACCTGCTGTTTTTACCTGTAAACGCTCCTTTGAGTAATCCAGCCCAACAAGACGGCTGGGAAACTTGAAAATAAGGCTGTACCCTTCATCATCTTCAACTTCCAGAACCTCCCTGGGACCTGGTAGGGTCGGCATGGCAATCCGCATATTCCAGGGGAAATCTTTCTGCAGGTCACCTTCCTCATCAGCAAAAATCAGCTCAAAATCATCACAGGTGTCCACCTGATAAAGCTGGAGCACAAAGGAATCCCTCTCCAGAACATTGTATCTAATAGGTTCTTCTGCTGATACGGTTAGAGTTTGCTCCTGAGGATCAAACTCCACTCCGGCAATTATCTTTGGCTCTTTGCCTATATGTAAAATATTCTTCTCCGGATCGAATTCAACAGTGTAATCAAGAACATCCAGGACATCTGATGCAGGAATCCAGATCTTGTCTTCATGTATTCGGGGAGGAGTTATCTTAACCAGGCTGGATTCTACCTGCATGTTGCCATCACCTTCCCGAATGCGGAAATTCACCCCATCTAATTTAACATGCAGGAGTTTCAAACTACCCAGCCACTGCATTTCCATTGCAAAATCCTGCTCCAGTGCCCGTATGGGTATAAAGAATGTGCCATCCCACATGTGACCATGATGACCGGTATCCCTGCCTTCAATATGAACCGGCACACTATCCTGAGCTTTAATACAGGGCACAGAAAGCATGGTAAATATGTAAAATATGGTTACTGTTGCTATTAACAGAATTCTTTTATCCACGGGCACCTTCCCCCTCCCTACTTTCTTTCGACTTTCGACCTTTTTTTCCTTTTAACCGCTTTTGGCAAAAAGCCCCCTACTTCTAAGCAAAGCGTAAGTGAGGGATGAAATTGTTTAGCCAACGAACCAGGGCATCATCCGAAGGTATCATAACTAAGATAACGTAGCTCTCTTAGAGCTCAGGCTAGTCAGCTTGTGGCTTATGTCTTGTTGGTTTCACCGCAAGCCATCACTTCTATAAGTGGAGGTACCTACTTATACCTCATCCTCCTTAACATGGGCCAGACCCTGTAATACTATATTTTTGATATGCTCATCATCCAGATTGTAATAAACATGCCTTCCCTGCCTGCGATACTTGACCACACGCAAATTTCGCAAAACCCGCAAATGATGTGAAATGGTAGAGGAACTAACCCCCATTATAGCTGCCAGCGATTCAACTTTTTTTTCTCCCTGTATAAGGGTGAGCAGGATGGTTAACCTGGTTGGTTCTCCTAGACTCTTGAATATAGCTGACATCAGCTCGATTACCTGTTGTTTTTCCTGACAATCCAGGCCCACCACCTCCTTGTATCAGAATTTTATATAGTTCAAGCGCAGGCTGTTAAGAACTACCAGAAGTGTTACACCTGTATCAGCAAGAACAGCCATCCAGAGCCCCAGGAAACCAGCAGAAATCAAAAATAGAGCCAGGACCTTTAAACCTATGGAAAGGACAATATTCTGCCGGATAATTGAAAGTGCCTCTTTGCCCAGATGCAGAGCCCGGGCAACCAGGCCTATGCCTTCGCCCATGATTACTACCCCTGCAGATTCCATGGCAATATGGGATCCGCGAACACCAATGGCCATACCAACAGGAGCCCGGGCCAGGGCTGGTGCATCATTTATCCCATCACCTACCATGGCCACATTGCCATAACTCCTGCTCATCTCAGAAATGAGTCGCTGCTTATCCTGAGGCAGAAGCTCAGCAGCAAACTTTATGCCTTCTAGGTCTCTGGCCATAGAAGAAGCAACACTGTTTCTATCACCGGTTAGAATAACCACTTCCTCCAATCCCAGCTTCTTTATCTCCCGTAGCATGCTGTGAGCATCCTCCTGCAGGGGATCCAGGGCGCCTAAAAGACCAACTGCTCTGCCATCTTTAGCCACATATGCCGGGGTTAACCCGGATTGATCCAACCTTTGTTCTTTTTCCTGCAGCTGCCTTGTGTCCACCTGTCGGTACTCCATGAATTTGGGACTGCCGATCAAAATACTATTTTCTTCCTGGCCACCAGAAGCACCCAGACCCTCGTAGTTGGAAAAATTTTTTACCGTTTTATAAGAAACATTACTGGCCTCAGCCTCTTTTAGAACAGCCCGGGCCAGGGGATGCTGGGAACGAGCTTCCACACTGGCAGCCAGGGACAAAACCTCATCCCTGCTCCATCCCGATACACAATATACTTTGGCAATAACAGGCTGTCCCCTGGTCAGGGTCCCGGTCTTATCAAAAGCCATGGCTTTAAGATTACCCAGGATCTCCAGATACTGCCCTCCCTTGATTAGAATGCCTTCCCGGGCTCCCCGACCTAAGGCAGTGACAATGGCAACCGGAATGGAAATCACCATGGCACAGGGACAGGCAACTATCAGGAGAGCAAGTCCCCTGTATACCCAGGGACGAAAATCCAACCCCAGTAAAAGTGGCGGAACCAGCATTATGGCAATGGAAAAAGCAATTACCCATGGTGTGTAGAGGGCAGCAAATCTATCCATAAATCGCTGCCTGGGCCCCTTGGAATCCTGAGCCTCCTCCACCAGCCTGGCCACCCTGGCCAGTGTGCTATTAGACGCTGTTCGGGTTGTCTTAACCTCCAGAAAACCGTTTTCCAGTACTGAACCAGAGAACACTTCATCTCCATTAGCCTTAAAAACAACGCCAGCCTCACCGGTAATTGCTGATTGGTCTACCCAGGCTTCCCCGGTTTTGACCTGACCATCCAGGGGAATCCGTTCACCTGGCTTGATAAGAATTGTAGAACCGATGGGGACATTTTCTACCAGGCATTTCTCCTCCTGTCCGCCTGATTTGATCACCCGGGCCTGGAGAGGAGATAAGGCCAGCAAGTCTTCCACTGAACTTCTGGTCTTTTCCACTGCCCGGCTCTCCAGGAATGATCCTATATTGAAAAGAAAAAGGACCAGAGCCCCCTCGAAGAGTTCTCCCAGGAGGATAGCTCCAGTCACTGCAATGGTCATCAAGAGATTCAAGCCTATCTGCCTTTGTAACAGGGCCCGAAAACCTTTAAAAGCCAGATCTCCGCCACCAATTATTATGGTAGCTAACATGAGTCCCCTGTATAAAGCTAAATAGTCAAGGTGCAGCAGTAACTGGCCACCCAGTATGCCTGTACCCAGAATGATTATCTTTATAACTGTGTTCATTTTTACACCTCGTCATATATTCATATGTTCTATTGTTTTATTTTACAATATTTGTGTTAATCCGTCAATATTCTCCTCTCCCGTCGCGAGATTCATCGTCTACCACGTAATACAACCAGTCAATCTCCTGAGATGATCCATAAATATATACTCTTGTTCTCTTCCACCATTTCTTGATAAACAAACTAATTATCCCCCTTAGAGAGTTGAAAGAGGAGAAGGCATTATCCTTCTCCTCTATGGGAAGCATCAAGATTTATTTTCTGGTATCCTCTGCCATCCTTTCCTCAGCATCTTTAATCATCCTGCGGACCATATTACCACCAATATAGCCTCCCAGTCTTCCACCAATCATTCCAGCTTCCCTGGTTTTCAGATCCCCATTATAATTTCCATCTAGAGGAATTCCCAGTTCCCCGGCTACTTCGTACTTCATTCTTTCCAGGGCTTTACGGTATTCCTCATCCGGTTTATCAGCCTGGGGATTAAAGTAGCCCAGTTCGCCAGCTATTTCATACTTCATGGCATCCAGGGCTCTTCTGGCCAGGGGATTGATGATTCTATTGCGCCTTGGAATGGAGCATCAACCTCCTCATAATAAATAGATACTTCCCAGCAGTATTAGTTTTCCCTGAACCCGGGTTAGAATACTGCACTTATTATGACAAGGAGGAAGATGACTTGGGAAAAATTGGCACAAAATTTATTTCTTAGGTAATTTCTAAGAATTCAATAGGCGAGCAAAAGTGTTGAGAAAACGGGCTCCTTCTCCCCCATCAAACACCCTGTGATCATGGGTTAAACTGGCGTACAGAACTGACCTTATTTCCATCTCTCCCTCCACAATCAGCGGTTTTTCCTGTATGCGGCCCAGGCCAAGTATTGCGCTTTCAGGACTGTTGAGAATGGGGGTAAAATATTTTATTCCCAGCATCCCCAGATTGGAAACTGTCATTACCCCTCCTTGCAGATCAGCCAGGGAGAGCTTTTTCTCCTGAATTTTTTTCTGAATCTCTGTTAGTTCTTTAGAGACAGCTTGTAAATCCATTTTTTCCACACCTTTAATTACTGGCACTATAAGGCCTTCTTCATCATCTACAGCCACACCGATATTTATTGACTTAAATTCTTGCAATTTGCCATCTTCAATTATTGTCAGGAGAGCTGGATGCTCTTCTAAAGCTTCTGCTACTTTTTTGACGAAGATAGCTGTATAGGTCAACCTTAGGCCTTGTCTTTCCAGTTCCTGTTTTTTCTGAGCATATTTCTTCACCAGTTCAGTCACATCAATGTCCATTGTCAGGGTGGTTTGGGCTGATGACTCAAGGCTTTCCATCATTCTTCTGGCAATTACTTTTCTTCTTTCCGTCCACTCTTTCTCCTTGAATGTTTGTTCCTGATCTTTTTTTAATCCTTTGAGGTACTTTTCTACGTCTCCTTTAGTTATGGAGTTTTGTGGCCCGCTTCTTTCTATTTTATGAATATCCTTGATCTTATGTTTGTCAATTAACTTCCTGGCCAGGTGGGAAATAATTACCTCTGCTTCTTTTTCAATTTCCTCTTCTTGCTGAGCTTTTGATTCTGCCTGCAACTCCTCTTCAGCTGTAGCCTCTTCTCCATCTTCCAGGAGGTGAGTTATATCTTCATCAGGTTCAGCAATTACTCCAATGTTAGCCTGAACCGGTAGAGTTTCCCCTTCTGCTGCCAGCTTTTTCCTCAAAATCCCTGTGGCTGGAGCTTCAACACTGTTGGTTATTTTTTCTGTAGATATTTCAACTATAAGATCTCCTTCCTTTACTTCATCACCTTCTTCCACCAGCCAGTTTTCTACAGTCCCTTCAGTCATGGTCAGGCCAAATTTGGGCATCTTGAATAATGTAGCCATTTTGTTTCCTCCTTTTAGTCCGAGCATTGCTGTTAAATTTCTGTCGTTGCTGCATAAGATCAAATCTAACCTTTTTTCATCCCTGGCAGATTCTAGCCAGTCCTACTTTTTCCTTCACTTCAGATACTTTAGCTGCAGCTACTGGTTTAACCTTCTCTGCTCCTTTTTCCATCAGCCTATCAATTTCATTGGGATCTTCAGTCAGCTCCTTATAGCGTTCCTGCAGTGGCCTTAGCCCCTCAATAACTAGTTCAGCCAGCTCATTCTTTACTTCTGCATATCCCTTGCCGGCAAAATGATCTTCAATTTCCTGCCGGGATTTATGGGAAAAGAGCTCATATATTACCAGGAGATTATTTATGCCCGGGCGACTTTCATCAAATTTTACTTCTTTCTGGGAATCAGTGGTAGCCCGGCGAATCTTATTCAATATTTCATCAGGTGTGTCCAGGAGATGAACGGCATGACTGGGCTTATCCTCGCTCTTGCTCATCTTGCTGGTGGGATCATCAAGACCCATAATTCGCGCTCCCACCTGAGGAATAAGGGGTTCAGGAATTTTGAAGGTAGGACCATATATGCTATTAAAACGCTGGGCCACGTCCCGGGTGAGCTCCACGTGCTGTTTTTGATCATCCCCCACAGGCACCAGATCCGTGTCATAGAGAAGTATATCTGAAGCCATGAGAGCCGGATAATCGAACAGGCCAACACTTACCTGTTCCTTTTGTTTCTGAGATTTTTCCTTAAATTGAGTCATGCGCTGCATCCAGCCCATGGGAATAAAACAGTTTAAAATCCAGGCTAGCTCTGCATGTTCCTTGACATGGGATTGCACAAACAACGTGGACATGTCCGGGTCAATCCCTGCTGCCAGCAAAAGACCTAGCAGTTCCCGGGTTTTACTCTTGAGTTCTGTGGGGTCCTGAGGAACTGTTATAGCATGGAGATCTACAATGCAGAAGATATTTTCATATTCCTTTTGTGTGGCTACCCACCGGGATATTGCCCCCAGGTAGTTGCCTATGTGAATATTTCCTGTAGGTTGAATGCCAGAAAAAACTCTTTTTTTTGCCATCTTCTCCTCCTCCTTTTAGAGTTGATCCAGTTCCTTTACCATTTCATCAAAAATTCTATCCATGCCCTCACGGTCCTGAATATCTCTTAAACGCTTTTTCCTATACCACAGTTCTCCCAGTGATACTCCCCTGGGAGCATCCTGTTTCCAGTATTCCAGGATTGACCTATTTTCCGGGAAGCTATTGAGTATAAAGTAGGTCTTTAGAGCTATCTGTACCCCTTCCAGGGCAGTTATGGGTCCGGATATTTGCAACGTTTTCTTACTCATGTAGGGAGTGGCATTATATAGATCGGTACTGCCGGCCCACCGGTCTCTGGCTGCAAATATCAGATTTCTAACCCCGGACATATAAAGAGCGCCAAAACATAAGGGGCAGGGTTCCATGGTAGTATAAAGGGTGTAAGAATGAGTTTGCCAATTATTTTTCAGGTGTAAGAGGGCATTAAGCTCGGCATGGGCCAGGACACTGCCATAAACCTGTCCTCCTGAAGGGTTCTCTTCATGAATCTGATTCCTGCCCCTGGCAATTATACTGCCTTCTTCATCAGTAATAACAGCGCCGATTGGCACCGAGCCAGACAGAAAGGCTTGCCAGGCTTGCAGGAAGGCCTGCTGCCAGGCAGGTTCCAGATCGTCCCACATCACCCTTACCCCCTTTCTTCATTTATTCCAGCACCTTTTTAAGCTATAATATACCACAATCCCGGCTAGAAAACCATAGGCCATATTCATAAATACAGAAAGGAGTACTGTAATGAGGAGAGGAAAGAGCTGCCAGTCTGGAGCAGTGCCTTTCACAGACTTTATCAGTTCTCCTCCCACCATAAAAAGCATGGCCCCGATTATGGCCTCAGGGAAAATCAAAAAAAGATCTGCCAGGGATGAGGCTATAAAAAGGCCCATAAGGATGAAGATAATGCCTTCCATTATATTGGCACCACCAGTTCTGGCCCCAAAATAATGTTTGCCTGCCAGCCCACCAGCGCCATGGCAGAGAGGTATGCCCCCTAAAAAGGAAGAAGCCAGGTTAATACACCCCATACTCAAGGCCAGGTCCCTTGGCTGTACCTGCTGCTGCGGCCAGTACCCTTTTATCAGTACCGAAGTTGCTATAACTGCATTGGCAGCAGTTAGAGGAATCTGAGCAAATCCTGCTCGCACCAGGCTATCCCATACGTCCTGCCAGTAAAATTGGGTTAGAGGCGGCACTGTTAATGAAAGCCGGGAAAATTGAAATTCTCCGGTGGACCATATGATTATTCCCCCCATAATCATCAGGACAAGGGCAGCAGGTGCAACCTTACTTTTACGCATAAGCAGTATTATGAGAATGCAGATAATTCCTAAAATCCACCAGCTGGAAAGCATTTCCATAGCCTTGATAATGAGAATTATACCCAGGGAAACCTGTATGCCTATAACCACAGGATCCGGAGTTATTCTGGCTACCCACTGCATCAAACCGGAAAACGCAAAAAAAAGCCACAACCCGCCCATGGCAAAAGCAGCTGAATAGATCATGGAAGGAGACCAGGCCTGAGCAATGGCAACTATAGCCAGCACCTTCATGGGCTCTATGGAAAGAGGCAGGCGGAATATGAGACCGGTCAGCAGGTTAGCCAGACCAATAACGAAAAGAAATCCAGCAGGCTCCAGACCGCACACTACAATGTAACCTGCTGCAAGGGGAAGCAAGACCCCCCAATCCCCTGTTGACCCAGCCAGTTCTGGAAAATTAAAGGTAAATGGGCCTAATTTCAACTACTTCACCTTCTAAAACAAACTATTCCTTATTTTTCAACAGGGAACCTTTATATCCTTCTTTTGTATCTAACCCTGCTCCTTCACTCCTCAACAATCTGGCAAAAAACTTCCACCAGTTCCGGATCGAACTGGCTGCCAGCGCATCTTTTAATTTCCTCCAGAGCCTCTTTTTTGCTCACAGGATCTTTATAAGGTCTGCCCCTGACCATAACATCATAGGCATCAATTATGGAAATAATTCGGGCTGTCAGGGGAATATCTTTTCCTTTAAGACCCCGGGGGTATCCTTCTCCATTCCACCATTCGTGATGGGCCAGTATTCCATAGGCAACTGAACCTTTTTCCGGACTGGCTTCAACGATGCGATAACCAATTTCCGGGTGCTGACAGATGGTTTTCCATTCATCTTCATTCAACTTATCCGGCTTCATCAAAATCTTTTCGGGGATTGCAATATGACCTATATCATGGAGAGCAGCCAGACTTTTTATTTCTTTTATTTCACCTTCTGAAAGTGAGAGGGCTTCGCCCACCCTTTCCCCCAATTTTTGTAACTCTTGCACATGTTCCTCTGTTTCATTGCTCTTCTGGAACAGGTGATCTTTTAAAAATTCCAGCACCTTGTTACGATAATTCATACTCTCTGTGAGCTTCTTTCTATACATTCTTTCTTCAGCTACCTTTATAACATCGTAAAACCTCTTCTTTTTTGTCAGTTTGACACCCCAGCCCAGGGAAATGCTCAGGGGAATCCAGCCTCTCTCACACCCGCTGCAAGCTTTTTCAATACGGTTGACAATATCCTGACAGGTCTCTTCCGGGGTCCGGGGCAGGAGTATGGCAAATTCATCTCCTCCCCAGCGGCAAACAATATCCTCTTTACGGCAGGATTCCTGTATTCTCTTGGTTATCCGGGTTAATATTTTATCACCCTCCTGATGGCCAAAAGTGTCATTAATGAGCTTCAGCCCATTGACATCGGCAATGATAATACTCAAAGGTAGCTGACGTTTAGTATCCAGTCTCTTCAATTCCTCTTCAAAGAAAGCCCGATTATAAAGGCCGGTAAGGCTGTCATGGAAGCTCATGTACCTGATTCTTTCTTCTGAATGTATTCTCTTAATGGCCTCTGCGGCATGGGCTACCAGCAGTTCTACCATTTCCACATCCTGACTGCTGAAAGCATTTGCTTTGTCAGAAACAGCCTGGAAGATACCCACCCTGCCAATGGGTACGCTGATAAGGGAATGGATACTGGAGTCATCCTGATTTTCTATCTCTGGCATCTCATCTAGATCATTGATGAGAAAGGTCTTACCTGTGCTGTAGGTTTTCCCGCTTATACCATGGTCTATGGGCATATCCCGGGGAGAAATTGATAACCCGCCCTCTGATGTAGCTTTAACCACCAGCATATCACCTTCAACCAGGTCAACAGCACAGGAGGTCATGTTCAAAATACTCTTAGCGGCATCAACTATGAGACGACAGACATCCTCACAGCTCCGGGTGCTGCCCATCTTCACAGCAACATCGTGAATTCTCTGAACCTTATTCTTACTTTCCTTTAACATATTTTCCATCTTTTTAAATTCCGTAATATCAACTTTGGACATAACTCTCCACCGGGTCCGGGGTATTACATTGGTATTGAGAAAGACATGTCTTACCTTTCCCATCCTGTTAATTATCCTGATTTCACACTGACCAGCCACACCCTCTCCATCACTATCACCATCCAGTATTGGTTCCAGTTTTATCAGATCATCCGGATGGATTATTTTCCGGTAATTCATACCTGCCAGTTCCCTTTTGTAATAACCGGTAAAGGTTTCCATCTGTTGATTCACCAGGGCGATTTTGCCATCCTCAGCAATTGTAGCCATGGCTGTTCCAGTATTTTCAAAGGTGGTCCGATGCATCTCCTCACTTCTCTGCAAAACTTTTTCAGCATTTTTCCTTTCAGTTATATCCTGAACAACTGCCATTATCACGTACCGGTCATCCAGGCTCAAGCGATGCAAGGACACCTGAACATAGAACATGGAACCATCTTTAGGCCTGCGGGCTTCCCATTCAAAGACCTGTTTCTCCCCTTCAACAACTTTCTCCCAGGTTCTGGGCAGGGTTCTCAGGGGATTGCTGGGGGTAGAGAAATCGCCGGCAATAGAATACTTAAGGGCTTCTTCCCTGGTTACCCTGTACAATTCCAGCATCTTTTCATTGACATCTATAATTGTTCCATCCAGTTCATGAATGAAAATTGCGTCATTTATATTATTCAATATTACTCGCAGCGCCTCTGCAGCAAAAATTGTCAGACCTCTTTTTTCTTTTTCCATATATATTTTCCCCTCCTGGACAGGAAAAAGAGCATCAAAACAAGCTTGGATGCCCCGGGAAAAAGTCAGAACTAAATTCCTCCGCGGCAACCGGCTGCCCTAACCTTCTGGTTTTAGGCCCATGGCTTTGCGCCCCTGCCTTTCGGCAGGTTTGCCATTTTCGCTTGAGAAAAATGTTATTTATATTTGTTTTCTTCCTTGACCTGGAAACTCCTTCATGAAAAATTTATCTTTAATATGTTGTAAGAAATAGTTTTTTCCTTGATGTTTTTATATATATTTTCAAATAATCTTTCTAAAACAATTCAAGTTTCTCTTCCCCCCTGCCTTTTACCCTCTTTATTTAAAATTTTCCTTCCATTTTCTATGCAGTATTTGTTTTAATTCCCTGCTACTAAAAAAAATATAAAATTAACCGATAAAGTGAGTAATGGGAACTAAAAGGAAAGGAGGTAAAACAATGCTATCTCCCCTGCTATTAAGAAATCTTTATGACCTCTTATGTGCCATCAATTTTTGTCTAGAAAAAAAACTGATCATTCCTGGTCTCCTCCTCATATACTTTGGTATAGATTCCATGGTATGGCTTTCCCTGCCCAAGCAAAGCAAAAAACTCACCCGTACTGCCTATATCAACTGGGTCAATGAATACATGAAGCCTGAGAATACATTGCAGTGCACAGGAGAAGAACTCTACAATGCCAGGTGCACCATCATGACCTCCATTGTGCCAGAAACCGGCAACAAAACAAATCTCTTCTATGCCTGGGGCAATCAGGATAAAGAAGCTCTGCAAAAAATTCTGGATGGGAAGGAAATCCCGGCCAAGGCCATTCACATAACTGAACTCTTTGCTGCCCTGGATAATGGGATACAGAGGTTCCTTCATGAAAAACAGGAGAATCAGCACCGGAAAAAACTCACCAACGATAAATTCTGCAATTACCTGCAGAATTTTATGGTTAAATAATTGAGCAAGAGAAGAGCTTAGCGGGGGGATGAAAAATTCAACATGCACATAAAAAATCCGGTGATGAGCCGGATTTTTTTGCACCCTTAAGAATTTTATCTGTCTTTAATCATTGAGCTCTTTCCGTTCTCCTGTAACCATAAAAATCAGCCATTCCCCTAGATTAGTAGCATGATCACCTATCCTTTCCAGATAACTGGAAACAAATAGCAGCTGAGTTGCCTGTTTAATATTGCGGTGATCCTCCATCATAAATGTAATCAGTTCCCTGATGATTTGTTCATGGAGGTTATCCACTTCATCATCAAGGGCACATACTTCATAGGCTTTTTCAACGTCTTCATCGATGAAAGCCTGCAGAGATTTGGTCACCATCTCCTCTGCTATACTGGCCATCCGGGGAATATCCACCAGTGGTTTGATATGGGGCTCCTGACCGATACGAAGGGTAATCCTGGCAATCCCGCTGGCATGATCAGCTATCCTCTCCAGGTCGGTTATTATCTTTAGAGCGGTTCCAATGCGGCGAAGATCCCTGGCCATGGGTTGCTGTCGGGCAATTAATGTCATGCATTTGTCTTCAATCTGCAATTCCAGTTCATCAATTTTATCATCACCATCAATTACTTTCTGGGCTAAATCCAGATCATGGTTTTTCAGGGCTACCACCGTATCTTTAATATCTTTTTTAACCAGACCTCCCATATACAAAATTTCCTGAAAAAGATTGTTTAACTCCTGGGCGAAACTCTTCCTGGCCATTTCTTTCACCCCCAATTCTATCCGAAACGTCCGGTAATATAATCTTCAGTTCTCTGATCTCGGGGATTGGTGAAAAATTCACTGGTAGAATTGAATTCAATTATTTCCCCCTGCAGGAAGAAAGCAGTTTTATGAGAAATTCGGGCTGCCTGCTGCATGTTGTGAGTAACAATTAGTATGGGATAGGTCTCCTGCAAGCTATCAATTAAATCTTCAATCCGGGAAGTTGCAACCGGGTCCAGTGCTGAACATGGCTCATCCATGAGCAATATTTTCGGCCCTACAGCCAGAGCTCTAGCAATGCAAAGACGCTGTTGCTGTCCGCCAGAAAGGGAAAAAGCCGGGTGATATAGGTTGCCGTTTACTTCATCCCAGAGAGCAGCAGCTCTGAGACTCTTTTCCACAATTTCATTCAAATGCTGCCGGTTTCTCTCTCCATGAACTCTGGGACCAAATGCCACATTTTCAAATATACTCTTGGGAAAAGGGTTGGGTTGTTGAAATACCATGCCTATTTCACTCCGAAGTTTAACCAGATCCATACCATTATCCAGTATGTTCCTGCCATTAAACCAGACCTTCCCATAGCAGCGAGCTGAGCTTACCTGATCAACCATCCGATTTAGTATCTTCAGGAAGCTGGATTTTCCGCATCCTGAAGGGCCAATTATGGCAGTAACTCCCTGCCGGGGAATTTCCAGGTTAACATCTTTCAATACATGCTTGTCTCCATACCAGAGGTTGAGATCTTCAATTTTAAAAACAGATTCTTGGTTGTCCACGAGCAACCCCCCTTACATCCATGGATAACTCCATTTTAAGGGGGGGTTGTTATGAGCAGATTTCCTCTACGTTAAATTTCTGTTAACTAATTGATGGAAGCCAAACGGTGAAATTACTGCCATGGCCGGGAGCACTTTCTAATTCGACCTGCCCGCCAGCTCTTTCCGCTATATGCTTGACAATGGCCAGGCCCAGCCCAGTTCCGCCGGATTCCCTGCTCCGGGCTTTATCTACCCGATAAAAGCGGTGAAAAACCTTTTGTTGATCCTTGTAAGGAATGCCAGGACCTTCATCCTGCACGGAGAAGTAAACTTTTCCCTCCTGAATACCAGCTTCAATAATCACCTTGCCCTTCCTGGGTGAGTAGGTAACAGCATTGCTCAATAAATTTAAAATAACCTGAGTCATATCATCTTCATTGATCCCGGCCTGTAAATCTGAGGGGATTTTTTTTATTATTTCCAGTTCTTTTTCTGCAATATTTTTGCCCAGTATTTCCTGTGCCCTCCCAGTACAGCTATCCAAACTGGCAGTTCCTGAAGTCAAATCATTGCCGGCCTCCAGTCGGGAAAGGATGAGCAAATCATCTATGAGCCGGGAGAGACGATGGGTTTCTTTTTCAATAATATCCAGGAAGTTTAAGGCTTCTTCCTCCTTCCAGGCGCCACTGCATAGAGTTTCGGTAAACCCCTTGATTGCAGTGAGGGGGGTGCGTAATTCATGGGAAACATTGGCAACAAATTCCTTGCGCATCTCTTCCAATTTCTTGAGTTTGGTCATATCCTGCACCACAATAATCATAGAATCATCGGCATCTAGAGGGGTTGCTGTTAATCTCAGATGCCGCTCTGGATTATCCAGTGTAATTTCTCTTTCCCGGGTATCTTCTTCTTTCCATAAATCCCGGACAAAATCAATAAGAGAAGGTTCGTGAGTAATGTTCAGCAAATAACTGGGATTTCTGTCCGGGGGGACAATATCTAACAGGCGGTAGAATAGGGGATTGCCGGCTAAAATTTCTCCCTTTCTGTCAATAACCAGAACACCTACCGGCAGCTTGCGAATAATGTTTACAGTCTTTTCTTTTTCCCTTTCCAGGTTTTTAACCAGGTGTTTGAGATTATTGCTCATTTCATTGAAAACCAATTCCAGCTGGCCAATTTCATCTGAGGAAGAAACATTCTGGGCCCGGGGAAACTCACCACTGCCAATAGCCCTGGCCCTATTGGTTAACTGGCTCAATGATCTGGTCAGGGAGCGAATGATAAAAAAGCTCAAAAACCAGATCAAAGGCAGGACAAATATTATGGCAGTGAATATGATAGTTCTAATACGTTTTGCCTCTTCATTAATTGCTGTCAGGGGACGAGAGACTCTCACCACACCAATTATATTATCTTCTTTATCATATACCGGGACAGCCACATAAAGCATTTCCTGCTGGAGAGTACTGCTGAAACGATTGTTTATACCCACCCGGCCGGCATAACCCTCTACTATCTCTGGCCTGCTGCTGTGATCATCCATGCCCTCCTCCAGACCTTCATTATCAAAAAGAACCTGCCCCTGATCATCAATAACTGAAAGGCGTAAACCTATATCAGCAGCAGGTCCTTTCCAGTCCTCCTGGAAAATATTCTCTTGTGCTAAAAGCCAGGCAGTTTCTTCCAACTGTTGTTCTAGGTTTTGATAATAGAAGTCTATTAAAAGATTAGCAACAACCATCCCCAGAATGATTAAAATGATGGCAATAAGAATAGAGTAAGAAGCGAAGATCCGGTTATGGAGAGAAGTCATCTTTTATTCCTCCAGCGGTAACCAACACCCCTTACCGTTTCAACAGGCATGTCCTGAGAATTAATCTGCTCCAGTTTATAGCGGATTTTTCGGATATGCACATCAACAGTGCGGGTATCACCATAATAATCATACCCCCAGATTTCCTGCAAAGCCTCTTCCCGGGTAACAACTTTTCCCGGGTTTTTGCAGAGGTAATATAGGAGGGCAAATTCCTTGGTTGTCAAAGTCAGTTCTTCCTGGTGGTAGTAAGCCTGAAATTCATCAGGTTTTAATTCCAGAAAGCCTCGCTTTAGTACATCCTGGGCCTGGAAAACATCCTTGCGGCGCAGAGCAGCTTTGACCCGGGCCAGGACTTCTCGGTTGCTGAATGGTTTAGTTATATAATCATCAGCGCCCATTTCCAGTCCCACCACTTTATCCACTTCATCTCCTCGGGCTGTGAGAATAATGATGGGAACAGCATAGCCTGTTTTAGCCCTTATCTGCTTGCAAACCTCCAGGCCATCAATACCGGGGAGCATCAAGTCCAGGAGAATTAGGTCCGGTTTTTCCCGAGCAAATAAGTCCAGCCCCACCTGGCCATCCTGAGCCCATAGCAATTCATAACCTTCTTTTTGCAGATTATAGCGGAGCAGTTCATAGATGTTCTTCTCATCTTCAATCAGAAGAATCTTTTCCGCTGCCAATTTTTCGCCTCCCCAGGAACTCTGTTCACTGTCTGACATCACACAGCTTCTTTTTCAATATATCACAACTTCTCCATTTATAAAAGTGTTCATGATATATTGAACAGGTGAGCTCCCGGCAAATAAAAAGAGGAGTTTTTCACCCTAAAAAAACAGCAGCCCCCTAAGAACCTCATCCATTACTAGCCATAATGGGTAAACTACATTCCGGACAATAGAATAAGCGAGCCCGAAGACTCGCTTCTAGTTTTAACTACAAGTTTTTTATACCTTTAGCTGTTGTAACTGGGGAAACTCTTTCTCTATCTGTTCCAGCACATTATCCTCCAGTGGCGGTACATGATGAGTTTCCAGAATATCCTTGCTTATCTTATTGGCTTTACCTGGCGATGTCCAGGCTCCTTTCTGTATCCATTCCACGTAGTTGCTCCGCTCTGCTACCTGGGGAAAGAAGTTCTCTGAGTGCAGATAATTCATGGTATGGGGATGGGTAATATAATTGCCCCCGGGACCAACCTCTTTGATGGCTGCAAAAGCCAGTGTCTGTTCATCGATCTCAATACCCCGGGCAGCTCGCAAGGCCATACCATTTATCTCATCATCAATAATGAGTTCTTCCAGGCTGAAGACAATACTTCCCTCCAGCAGCCCGGCTGAATTGTGGATTAGCTGACCTCCGGCCAGGGAAAGCATTAAACTGCTCATGCCTTTTTCAAATCCGGCCTGTATATCGCTGGTCTTGGAATCTGTTACTCCCCCGGTGGAATACATGGGCAAATTGTAGAATGAAGCCATCTGGGCCAGGGCTGAGTTCATGAGACCACTTTCTATTGACCCAAAGAGAAATTGCATTGAACGCATGTCCGCAATGGTTGGAACCACACTATAAAAAGCTGGCGACCCGGCTTTAAAGACCTGCATGAGGAATATACCGCTCAGGGCTTCGGCATTCAACTGAGCCAACTGGCCGGCTAAGGTAATGGGGGTGGTAAGACCAGCTATGGAACAAACAGAAGTGACCACAGGAATACCGTTTTGAGCTGCCTCGTACATTATATCTGCATAATTTCCTTCTATCTTCAGGGGGCTGATCAGTGAAGTGATGAAACTGATTATTGGTTTTTCTGCCAGGCTGTTTGACCCGTTTATAATGCTGGCAATCCTGATGACATCTCTGGCCCCTTGCAGTGTATAGAGTCCTCCCATTACATGCTTGGTATTATTGTTCAGGGCTGTAAAAAAGCGGTGGATATCAACTGTTTCCATGGGTAATTCATTGGGGTAAACCGGCAGGTGAACCACATGGATATTCTTTAGTATATCCACTACCTTGCAAATCTGGGCCAGATCTTTAAGGCAGGTATCTCGTCTTTTGCCATTATCCAGATCTATCATCTTGATGGCGGTACCTCCGTTGCTGAAAAATGTTTTATTGGGTTCTATTATTAGATCTTTCTCTTCATCTCTAGCACAGAGAAAAATTCGGGCTGGGGCTCTTTTGATGGTTTTCAGAAGCAATTTAGTTTCCACAAAAACTCTTTTGTTCTCATAGTCCACCTGGCAACCATAGTCCTCCAAAAACTTGAGAACTCTATCGTTGTCTATCATAAAGCCTACTTCTTCCAAGATTCGCATGGAGGTATTGTGTATGCGCTCAACTTCTTTTACCGATAGGGGGCGGTAATAACCGCTGCTGAAACCCTGAAAACTCATTTTTCCTGGACACTCCTTTTCTTGATGCCCTGGTACCTGTCCACAAGAAGTTTTTCAACCTCTTCAGGAAATCCCAGGGGCTTGTGCTCTCTTAGCAGTTTTTGCGCCTTTTCCCTGGCTCTTGTATGGGTATCTGGCGAACCCATATTTTCCCACTTATCCCGGGTATTCCTATCAGCAACCTTGGGCATGAAGAACTCCTTGCGAACATTGCGAGCAGTGTGTTCTTCAGCCAGGAAATTGCCTCCAGGACCAACTGAGCGGATAACATCAGCAGCAATAGCTTCACTGTCAACCTCTACACCTCTGGTAGCCCTGAGAACTATACCCAGTATTTCATTATCGATTACCATCTGTTCATAGGAAAGGGTGGTACAGAATTCCAGGAGGCCGGCAGCATCATGGATGAAATTGGCCCCGGAAAGTGCTACTGTTAGGGCTGTTGCAGCTTTTTCATAGCCAGCCTGACAGTCCACTACCTTGGAATCAGACATGCCCCCAGTTGCGTAGATGGGAATGTCATAGTACTGGGCCATCTGGGCACAACCAGCATTGATGAGGGCAGATTCAATACAGCCAGACAGATATATGCCGGAGCGGGGATCCATGATGCTGGAAGTTGAACCATAGAGGGTGGGATTACCTTTGTTGATAAGTTGAACCAGTATGAGACCAGCCAGGGATTCGATATTGTTGATGGTTATGGTGCCAGCAAGGGTTACTGGCGATGTTGCCCCGGCCAGGGGTTCTGAGGGTGTGGCAATGGGCAAACCATACTGGGCTACCTCTATGAGAAAATCAGTATAGTCAGTTTCCATTACCAGAGGACTCATCATCAGGGTTATGAAGGACAGGAAGGGGCGGGCAAGGAGTTTTTCTTTACCTCCTGCTATATCCTCCCCCATGGAAATAACATCCTTCAGGCCCTTCATGGTATAGATTCCACCCATCACATGTTTGCTGGTATTGGCCAGGGAGTGATAGAATCTATTTACATCTACATCTTCAATCTCCACATCATCCGGGTAACAGTTGATAACAAAAAAAGCGATATTCTCCAGGCTATCGGTGAGTCTGGCATAGCCGGCAATATCACTGGTTTCTGTTGGCCGCTTTTTCCCTGTTTCCAGGTCTAGAGTTGAGAGGACAGTACCTCCTGTTCCCAGGTAGGTATTGGTCTTGCTCAGATGCAAGTCATATTTTTCTTCTCGACCGCATAGAACAACAGAAGAAGGTGTGCTGGCTAAAGCATCTTCCACCATGGAGGGAGGTATCTTAACCAGCTTTTTTCCCTTATCAACCTGAGCACCATGACTGGCGAATATTTCCAGGGCTCTCTTGTTGTGAACTTTTATGCCTGTATCTTCCATAATATCCAACGTTGCCTGATGTATCTCTTGCATGTCTCCATCCTTGAGAACTTTCAGGCTACCACCAGTAACCGTCTCTAACAATTACTTCACTCCAATCTCAAATTAAATTGCTCTTTCACCAGCCATAACAGGATCTAACTAATTCATCAATCCCTCCTTGTTTGTCTTTTACTATGACAAATTCGCCCCTATTTTTCTTTCTCCCTCCTGAGTTGATACGAATTTTTAATTATTTTTTCAAATTATTATTCAGCTTCTTGAAAGGGCCGGGAGGTTAATAAATAATTACAGCTCTGCTTATGGTCTCAACAAATAATTTTGCTAGAGGAAATTATAACTTTTTGCCAAAGATAATACCATAGCCCAACGAATCAGTAAGAAGTGCAATCTAAAATATGAGAGGGTTTTTTTCATTTACCTGCTGAGATTGATCAAAAAACACAATAAAACTGTTCATCCCTATAGCAGACTGAACACATGGAAGATAGCTATTATTCTCCTGTGCTCGGGAGTATTCCTGGCAAATCCGGCCAATGTCCTGACGTTTTCCATACCACCTTTTGAAGAAGCTTTCCGCCTGGGCTTTACTGCAATAATAACCATGTTTGCCGGCATCCTGCTGGGGCCAATGATGGGAGCTATATTAGGTGGTCTTAATGACATTCTTTCTGTAGCCATCTGGCATGGCATGGATGAATATCTCTTCAGCTTTACCCTGACTTCAATTGCCAGGGGATTTCTGGCAGGATACATCTACAATCACATCTTTGCCAGTTTCAGTCTTAAAGCTATAATTGCAGCTATAAGCATACCTTATATAGTCGTCTCTGGCATCTCCACACCCATACTCCTTTACCGGGCTTATGGAGTTCCCCTGCTGGAGAATATTTTTCTCCGCTTGACCCTGCAGGCCATAGCTGTACCCATCTATATTTTTGTCACCTACTTTATAATGAGGGGAATAAAGGATTCCAGGGAACTGAAAGAATTGCATAAAAGGATGGAAAAACTTTTGAGAACTGATGACTTAACCGGCCTCTCCAATCGCCGATCATTCATGGAATATCTGGGGAAAATGGTCTCCAGAGCCCAGAGACATTCCCAACCCCTCTCGGTTATTGTGGCCGATGTGGATAATTTCAAAAATATTAACGACACCTATGGCCACAATGTTGGCGATGATGTCCTGGTTGCCCTGGGGAAAATTTTCCAGGATGAAACCCGCCAAGAAGATATGGCAGCCAGGATTGGTGGGGAGGAATTTGCCATAATATTAGCAGAAGCTGACGAAAAAGCAGCAGTGCAGGTTGCTGAACGAATTAGAGAAAAAATTAGCCAGATCTATTTCCCTCCCATAGAAGACAAAATAACAGCCAGCTTTGGAATAACTAGAATAAAAGATGACGACGACCTGAAGAAATTTTTAATTCGTGGCGATAAAGCCCTGTATGAAGGGAAAAAAGCTGGCAAGGATAGGGTAGTCGCCGGCTAGATTTTTAGGCCTATCATTTATTCCCTGTAAAATCTTTATGAAGTGGGAGAAACTGAGGTTGAAGTTTCTTCTAAAGCTAAGAAAATCAAAAGCACCAAGAGCATGTACCATAATCCGGCAAAGATCAGTCGGTTTTGGTAAATGCTCTTTTTTTGTCATCACAAGCAGTCAGAAAAATAAAAGCTTATTACCTATTGAAGGAAATATAGAAAATTATTAACTTCATTGCAATTTTTCTTTCTTTCCTATGAAAAAAAATTGTGATATAATTACAAAGTTCCACATGAAAAAATGGATGCAAAACCTGCCCCCAATAATAGCTATTCTTTCATCCTGGCTGGAGAGGAGCCTGGCAAATTGGTGCTTCTAACAAAAAAAACTTATTGATTTTTAGCTTTCTACTTCTCTTCACTTTGGTGGTCCCACAACTGGGGAACACCAAAAATATTGTGGAGTACCGTGGAGAACTTGACGAGCCAGCCCGGATTTTCTTCAGTTCAGGGAAAACAGAAAAAACGTTGGCCGAGCTGGACTTAAGAGAAAAAAACTGGCAGGAAATGCAAAAGGATTATTATTTTTATGTATCCATGGCAAAAATAGAGGTGTTCCGGGGAGAGATAAAAAGAATAGCTGGTATAGGGGACCCGGCACAACACTTTTCTCTAGCTTTTGAGCTGGCACAAAAAGCTCTAGATCTGGAAAAAACCGCTCTGGCTAAAAGGTTAGCAGCTGAAGCTTTGACTAGATTATTTAGCTACAAAAGCACATTATTTATTATTAGAAACTCCAGTAAAGCCCTGGATTTATTGGAGAATGCTATAGCAATGGACAAAAATCAGTATATATCTTTACTGCTTCAAGCCAATTATTATATCAGTGCTCCGAAAATTGCTGGAGGAGATAAGCAAAAAGGCATTGCAATCTTCCAAAAAATTCTGGCTGCTGAACATCCTGTTTACAGTTTTATAATTTTGAATCTCCTGGCCAATGAGTATGAAGAAGAAAAATCAAAAGAAATGCTAAGAAAAGCCAGGGATATCTACCCGGAAAGCCCCTGGTTGGGTAAATTATTTTAACACCAATAATCAAAAAATAATTCTGGGAGGGATAAAGGAGACCTTTTAGTATGTTTTCAAATAATAAACTGGAGGGACAAAATAATGAAAAGTAACTACAAGCTTTTTCAGGGCTTGAATATACTGGGTTTTATAGGCATGGTTCTTATTAATTTTCTGGCCAATTACCTGCCCATCAACAATCTTGATACTGGCTACATATCCGATCTTTACCCCAACCTATTCACACCAGCCGGCTTTACTTTTTCTATCTGGGGCCTTATTTACCTGTTGCTGGGTATTTTCGTAGTGTATCAGGCCAAGAATATTCTGGAGAAAAAACCGGAAGAGCTTATGTTTGTCAACCGCATTGGCTATCTCTTTTTCTCTTCCTGCGTTTTAAATGCTGCCTGGATATTCGCCTGGCATTACCTGCAGGTGGGGTTATCCCTTGTAATCATGCTGCTGCTCCTGGCCAATTTAATCCTGCTCTATAACAGGTTGAATGCAACAGAAAGTACAGGTGAGGGAAAGGTCAATTCACTGGTCAAGCCTGCTTTTAGCATCTATACTGGCTGGATAACAATAGCAACTGTTGCCAATTTCACCGCCTTCCTGGTGGATATGGGGTGGGGAGGATTTGGCCTATCCGAAACTTTTTGGATGATACTGATTACCATGGTGGCAACTGTAATAGTTCTTGTTTTCATGCAGAAAAATAGGGACTGGATCTACAGCCTTGTTGCCTTATGGGCTTTCCTGGGTATCATATCCCAGAGACTTGCCAGTGAGCCGGTAGAAACTAGTGTTATTGTAGTGATTGTCATCTGTATGATAATAATAGCCGGTAATATATACAGGGTTATTAGAACTAGTAAACCTTCTCCAGCATAAAGCTAGAGAAGGTTTTTTCTACAGCAAGTTATCAATTTAATAATACCCCGGGTCATCAAATATAATTTTCTTTTCAGCCACTGCGGCTCTGTTTGCTATACCAACCTATATACCATACAAAAAATCCTACCGCACCAACTATCACCAGAACTAAACCAATTGTTTGCAGGGTGGTATTCAGGGTTGAAAAACCCCAGAAAGAAAATATAAGGCCGACCACTGCTACAACGATGCTCCCATATAACAGCTTCCTTAACACATTTGACCCTCCTTAGAATTTTTTAGTAAAAAGCAACACCAATATTAATCTTCACCATTTTAAGGATTTTTCCTCCAAAAAATTAAAGATTCTATTCTTGCATAACAGAAAAAGAGAACCTCAACCACATCTAAGGTTCTCTTTTCCTTTTATAGCTATTGCCAGATAAAGTAAGGATAATCTTCCTCAGTACCAAAATTCCAAATTGTTTCATCCCAGTCTTCATACATTAAATCACCTTGAACTGTTTTACTGGCTTCCCCTGTTTTCATCTGTTCAGTGTTTCGGCCATATCCACCAGCAGATTGAGGCTGTTCTGATGTTTCTATATCCCAGTAACTAAAGAATACACGACCGGTCCCTTTGCCAACAAGTCCTCCTTTATTCAAGTCACCAGTAACTTTTCCTGTTGCATAACTACTAACAATCTCACCGATGTTAATTCCAGCAAATCCTCCCACATCTTTCTGTCCTGTAACTTCCCCTCTAGCATAGGAATCAGCAATATCTCCCGAATTATTTCCTACAAGTCCTCCTATTGCTGAATTTTCTTCAGCTGTCACATTTCCTGTTGCATAGCTTCTGCTGATACTACTGCTACTGTAACTGCTCCCCACCAACCCACCAACACACCAGCCATAAGATAGCACATCACCTGTAGCATAACAATCTTCTATGTTTCCAGAACTCATATGCCCTACAAGCCCTCCTACAGCCCAGCTGTCCCCCTCCACATTTCCTTTGGCATGACTGAACTCAATATTTCCTGCACTCCTGCCAACTAGCCCTCCTGCCACACCTCCTCCATGGACTTCTGCTTCTGAATAACTGTGGGATATAAGCCCCCCGGGATTATCACCCACCAGCCCACCAACTTCAGATCCTCCTGTAACCTGGCCTTTTGTAAAACTTTCCTTTATTTCTCCACCGGAATTTAATCCCACAAGCCCACCTACATTGTCATTCCCTTCCACAATAATAACTGCATAACTATTCTTGATGGTTCCGCTATTCACACCAGCAAGGGCTCCTACATTATATTTTCCGGTCACACTAGCTGCCTCTAAAGCTACGTCCCTAATTACAGCATTGCTGCTTAGATACCCAAACAGCCCCACAGAATTAGTTTCAGAACGGTCGATTGTTAAATTTATTATCTCAAAACCATTGCCGTCGAAAAATCCAGAGAATTCTTGCCCTTCCTCTCCTATGGGTACCCAGCCACCATTTTCATCATATTCCTTTAAATTGATGTGGGCAATCTGCTTAAAATGGTTCTGTAAGTTATCCCTCATAAGGGAAAGCTGTTCTGCATTACCTATCAGGTAAGGTTCCTCTTCAGTTCCATCACCACCAGCAAAACCTGATTCTTCTTCTATAATATCAAATACTGCAATAATTAATTTATCTTTATTCATCTTTACTTTAATGACCTCATCTGTCCCTGATGCATCTCCATCCCATTCAAACAAATGCCAGCCGGCTGATGGAACTGCTGTTAGTTCCACAACCGTACCCCACAAATACTCTTCCTGCAGGGGGTTGATGTGCACCAGTCCTCCATCTACATCATTAACACCAACTGTTAGCGTATAGGTTTTTCCCAAAAGACCGCAACCCAAAACCATAAAAACGACCAGTAAAACCAGCAACAACACAAATAAATGCTTTAGATTATTCACTTTTAACCCTCCAATACTTTTGTTATTAAAGAAATTGGGGATTTCTATAAATTATTATTCACCATTTTCAGATAATTACCTTTGAAACATAAAAAAACTCCCTCCACTCAGTAAAGGGATTTTTATTGCCACATTATAAAAACAATCTCCTATTGGGTATAACCAAGAGTGTAGTTGAAATTTCTGGTCCTTATTATAATAAGTGTTCTATTTTTCTCCTATGGTTTTTATAGAGCTCTCCTAATATTTCAACTATTCCTGCTCCCTTGATTATTCCTTTGGCCGGTATTGATCCTCTTGATATAATCTCCATACCTCTTATCAGGCCCTCCTCTATTGACAATCCCTTATCAATACAGTCCCTCAATAAGCCTAAATCTGTTATCAACCGCCCGGGCAAATCTTCTGGAAAAGGCCTCTTCCTGGCTTTACCTTGAAAAACACATATTCTGCATTCTTTCATACCAGGTTAAGAATAAATTATCTTCTACTTGAAGACTTTTATTGCTAACCTGCAGATCGCTACTCACCGAAAATGGTTGATCCCACTCAATTAACTCAACCTCTGTCCCTATTTCTTCGCTTCTCTGTTTAATGCCTCCATAGAAAATTCGTTTTCTCCAATGGTGCCACCAATGCATCCTATCCCTATTTCCAAATTACCTGGAAAACTCTGCTGCCATTTATGGGGTTTTTAAATTTCATATAAATATTTTTTGTTGAACTTTACAATTGCTGACATACCAACAGGCTTGACCATGATAAGAAATTCTCTCACTTGTTATTTTTTGCAAGTAATATCTTCATAAGTTTTTATAATCCATGCAATTAGTATCCTAATATTTTCTTTATTTTGTCGGTGAAAATAAAATTTGTTGTGAATATACCTCTATTCCCATACTGTTCCACCAAGCTTACTCAGATCTATTCTCACGAATCCTGGCAGGGATGAGATCAGCTACCCGGGCAGAAGCTACACCGATAACGGTGGCTGCTCCCCCGTAATAGACCAGGATTTCATCGTCATCATCCAGGATGGCCTTATCTTTACCGGGGATGGCTCCACAGGTAAAGACTACGTTTGGAACCCAGCTATGGCCTGAAACCCCAATTTCAAAAGACTTTTCCGGCTCCAGGATATGGTTGGGAGAGCGGTAGAGCACCTCCACCGGATCGTCTAAGGATGTGAGGAAAACACCCAGACGATAGCAGAGCCCGTAGTCCACCCCGTGATAAATCAAAAGCCAGCCGTAGCGAGTTTTAAGAGGCTGAGCGCCAGCACCAATTTTTACTGCATCCCACATCAAGCCAGAGCGGCTGCCCATGATAATTTTATGACCATCCCGGGGCCAGGGTGTATTGAAGGTGTCGGAGAAGGCCACCCAGATACTTGGTGCAATGCGGTGGTACATGGCCAGCTTACCGCCAAACCGTTCCGGAAACAAGACTGCATCTTTGTTGGGAAATCCGGGAAAAACCAATCCATGCCGGTGCCAGTGTTGCCAGCGCTGCTGGATCAGGTCGTCTTCTGTAATAGATGCAAGTGCGATTTGAGGTGTAACTCCATCGTAGGCAGTGTAGAGCATGTATACACGGCCTTCCATGCTGATAAGCCTGGGATCTTCACAGCCCATTTTTTCACTTTCATGGTCCGGGCAAAAAATAGGACCATGGAGACGTTCATCTACCTGCAACCCGTTCTTACTAAGAGCAAGCCCGATACGGGAGATCCCGTCATCCCCTACTGCCCGGTAGAAAATATGAACATCTCCATTGACCCTTATAGCTCCACAGTTTAAGACATACTTTGACTCCCATTGATGTTGGGGTACCGGGGTTAGAATAGGATTGACGGGAGCTCGGGTCAGTTTGCCGGCTGGTGGGGGATCTTTTTCGGTTTTTTGATATACAATTACGTCCTCACTATCAGTTGGAGCTCCCAGGAAGGAGACAGCTAGGTCTTCTCGTTCTCTGCCCTGACCCATAAGCTCTTCAATTATAGAATATATTTCCTGGCGGCTTCCTTCTACTTTTTCGTAGCAACGGAAAAACAGCTCACTGTTGAACCAGCGCCGCTCAATCATCAGGGACAATGGTGTAGGAACGCCTTTACCTCCTTTAAAGCTGTAACTGGCCCAACTCCAGAGTGAACAGGTGATAAAATGACCGCCCGGTAAAGTGAGCCCCAGATGGTACGCTGCAGCCATTTGAACCAATAATTCCCGGGCTTCATCCAAAGCTTCACTTTGTACACCCCAGTCCTGCCGTGCAATTTCTAGGAGTTTATCCTTAAGAATTCGATGTTGAATGTTCTCAAAAATGCTGTGGGCCGAGAACATGCTGGTACCCCAGTGCCCTTCGATAGAATTAACTACTTTTTCTCCAAAATCTTTACTATGGTCTTTTTGAAATGATTCCCAGATCATGCCAAACTGCTCAGCTTCAATAATATTTTTCAAGACAATGGTCAAAAAGCGTACCTTGGGGAAACTGCCACCACTGCCCGGTCTCAGGTTGTTGATGAGAATACGGCTGGTGAGATGGTTTAAGGAGGGAGCTTCTTTCATTCCAAGCAGGGCAGGAAACTCCAGGTGATCTACTACCAGGGGCTTGATGGGGGACATCTGGAAATGCTCTGGTTTCAAGTTTTTCCTTAGCCACTCGCTGTTCCAGGTAGTATAACGGGCAGCTTCGGTCCAGGAAGCCAGGGCTAGAACATCAAGGGGGTTGTGATATTTTAATAACTCATCCGTATCCTGGTAACCCCAGAGGGTAATAAGGTTTCGTGGGGGATGCTCCCGGATCAATCGCTGGGCCACCTCTTCATTCAAGGAGAGGCTTTCAGGAAAAGGATAGAGTTTAATAATTTTATCCGCCATATCCTGAATATCCTTTTGGGAGTGAACATCGCCCGGCAATAAAAACTGGTCCAGATTTTCTTCTGTTTTTTGCACCAAATTGCGTACACCCCGGCCAATTTTTTCAAAATTATCCTTGATGGAAAGCCCCAAATTTTTCCGGGTGAATACTTTAAACTCCTCTTTATACTCTATCAACAGTTGTTCGTAAATTTCTGCCACCCGGGCACTTTTTCCTGAAGGTGAACGGACCATGTGGGGCAGAATAATGGGAACCCCTGGGATATACTCCCAATAAGAGATTTCTGGTAAAAAGGGTTTCAGGGCTTCTTTATGAGGGATCCATTTTTCTATAAAAGCAGGTCTGCGACTGATGAAAGCATCATCTTGGACTGCCAGATTGTTATTGGCATTAAACGGGCAAGCTGTAACCCTGGCGGATACCCCATCAAGTCCGCAATGGGTAGGGGTGGCGAGCTCCCCTAAAAAACCTGCCAGCCTACCTTCAAAAAGAGGCGTCAAACTGTTGGCCAAATCCTCTTTTTCCAGATTGGGGTTAAAGTGATAGGAAATTAGAGATTCATAGGTCGCCTCGGCCCAGAGGGCAGCGGGGAAGGAGAAATCTTCTTCGGCACAGGTAGCAGCTTTCCTGATCTGGATAGAAAGCTCTTCTGAAAAAATACGGGACCAGACGGCATCATAATACCGGCTAAAGCCCCGGCGGAAGTTATTCAAGTATGGCCGTTGCTCCAGGGAAATCTCCTGAAGGAAAAGATTTTCTCTGGGGCCAATAGTTAGTGCTGATCTAACAGCTTGTGGATTTCTTTTCCAAACAAGTGAGCTTTGACCTATGGACTGAAAAACCACCTGGGCAGCCTGGCTGAACATGTAGCCAAGTCCAATGTGTGGGGCAACATAGGGCTTGTTTCCCAGGAACACCTCGGCAAAATCCGCTTTTAGCTCCAGAGCCCGTATTATGAGCCAGTAATCAATGCCGTATTCATAAAGATCACTGGAAAGATTGGATATTTTATTAACAATATCGCCCAGTAAATGACGGGAGATGCCCATCCCCGCGCCCAGACATCCTCTTAATTCCAGGTTAAAAAGGGATGCCATAAGGGGGAATAAGAAGTGGTGGCCTATGCTGTTGTTGATTATCTGGGACAGCTTGAAGCGTGGAAGGACAAATTTAGCATGACCCTCGTAGATAGGTTGGTACATAAGCTCGATCCAGTCAGTCGTCAATCCTTCTGGTGAATCGTTGCTTCTTGCAGTTAAAAGGCTGGGTTCCAGAATTAACAGATCTGCAGTCAAATTATGGGCCACATCAATTAGGCTACGTATCATCCACCCCCGGTCAGATATTTCTTTATCCGGATATGTTACCAGAATACGCTCTTCATGGTTAGAGGCATAGTTATCTAATACCTGCTTGCTGGAACTGGAGAAGGGGCTAATGGCGCAAATTATTAATACTGTACGGTTGGGGAAATAGGTATCAAGGCCTGCCTCCAAAATAGACAGGACACCTTGCACATCTTTTCCCCTGTTAACAAAAGGTACGCCAATAACTAAGTCCACTTCCACTTCTTTAGATATTTTTTCCATGATTAGCAATATAGATTGTCGATATTTATTCTCTAACTCAGTCATTACTACCACCCCAATAGCTTTTTTCTTTTACTTCCCTAAAAAGATGATAATCCCCTCTATTATATGATATAATTTAGTGTAGCCGGTAAAATACATGACACTACCAATCATTGGGAGGTTTTTTCTTGTTATTACCTCAGTTCAGTCCCCGGGAAGTAAAAAAACGTTTACAGATTGCCTTCGTGAGCACCTGTCTGCCCCGGAAATGTGGTATCGCCACTTTCTCGGCTAATTTGAGCAATGCACTGGAAGAATTTATAGGTCAAGGTTCCACCAGTTTTGTCGCCTTGAATAATAACGAATCTTACGATTATCCCCCCAGTGTTATCTATCAGATCGAACAGGACAACATAGAAGACTACAAAATAGCCACAGAAATCATCAATTCCTCGGAAGTGGATGCAGTTTCTCTGCAGCACGAGTTTGGGTTATTCGGAGGCCCTGATGGCATCAATATTGTAGAGTTTTTAAGTAATTTACAAAAACCTGTTGTAACAACCTTCCATACAGTCCTGGAAAATCCCACTCCCGGCCAGGATACAGCATTCATTGAAGTAGCTGCCTTTTCTAATGCCCTGGTAGTGATGAACAAGACAGCGGCTACTTTTATGACCGACCTGTACGATATTCCACAGGACAAGATTCACTTAATCCATCACGGTGTTCCTGACACTTTATATATCGACCCTTCCTATTACAAGCATCAACTACAACTGAAAGAACGCTTTGTAATCCTGACTTTCGGCTTCATAAGCCCCAACAAAGGCATTGAAATCATGCTGGAAGCCCTTCCATCTGTAGTCAAAAAACATCCAGAAGTCCTGTATATTGTCCTGGGAATAACTCATCCAGTTGTGAAAAAACGTCATGGTGAAGAATACCGGGAAAAACTGGAGTCTCTGGTAAAGAAACTGGGGATTGCGGAAAATGTCCTTTTTATAAATGATTTTGTTGATGATGAAACCTTGGGTTCCTATCTGGGAGCGGCAGACGTGGTGGTTTGCCCCTATCACTCTGGGGGGCAGGTAACCAGCGGTGTTTTAAGTAATTCTCTTGGAAGAGGAAAGGCCATTATTTCCACGCCGTACCTGCATGCCCGGGAAGCACTGGCAGGAGGACGGGGTAAGCTGGTCAACTTCAAAGATCCTGCAGGGATGGCCAAAGCAGTTACCAAGCTAATTGAAGATCCCAAGAAGAGAAATTCCCTGGCCGGACAGGCTTATATATTAGGCCAGCAGATGGGCTGGAGCCGGGTATCCAGACAGTACTTAGAGGTCTTTGAGAACCTGGTGGACCGGGCTAAAAAGAAAAAAACCCTTCGACAGGGCCGTGTGCACACCCTGCCAGCCATCAACCTGAATTACCTGAGGGCATTGACAGACGATACGGGCATCGTCCAGCATACACTCTTTGGTATTCCGGACTATTCCCATTATTATTCCTCCGATGACGCAGCCCGGGCCCTGGTGGCCTGCGCTGATTATTTTAACATGTTCAGGGATAAGTCAGTCCTATTCCTGGTGGACAAGTATATGGCTTTCCTTTCTCATGCCCGGCAGGAAAACGGGTGGTTTCACAACTATATGAACTATCAGAGAGAATTTCCCACCCAGGAACTGAGCCAGGACACCTTTGGCAGGTGTTTGTGGGGATTGGGCGCTGTGGCCAGGCTTGTCCAGAACCGTGACCAGGGACTACTGGGCAAGGAGTTGTTAGAAGCCAGCATACCTTCTTTGAAAAAACTAACTGAAACTCGAGCCCAGGCTTATAGCGCTTGCGGTCTGTCCTCTTATCTTTTACACTATCCCGAATCAAAAGAAGTAAAGGATGGTCTTCGTTTCCTCGTTGATTCTCTTTTGAAACGCTACCGGGAAAATGCCTCAAGCTCGTGGCCCTGGTTTGAAGACTTCTTAACATATGATAACGCTCGCCTCCCCCAGGCTTTGCTCCTGGGATATAGACACTTTTCCGAGCCAGCCTACCTGACAACAGCTCTAGAAGCCCTTGATTTTCTTATAGATCTCCAGTACCAGAATGGTTTTTTTGACCTCATCGGCAATCAGGGCTGGTACTTCAAAGGGAGAAAAAGGGCCTTGTTCTGCCAGCAACCTTTGGACGCAGGGTCCCTAACAGAAACCTGTCTTCTTGCCACAGCATTGAGCAAACAAAATAAGTACCTGGATCTGGCTTACGCCGCCTTTCAGTGGTACCTGGGCCGTAATCGCCTGGGCAAACCCCTCTATAACCCTTCTACAGGCGAATGTGCTGATGGGCTGAGTCAAGAAGGTCCAAGCAAAAACAAGGGAGCCGAGTCCACCATTTCTTTTATTATTGGTCTGGTGGCCCTTTACCGATGGGAGCTCATCGGGCGTTTTCACTAGCACTATAGCTAGAAAATTGCTTTTACCTGTTAATAACTGTCCTTGATCCCACCCCGGCTATAACAACCATACAACCGGGTTTTCCATTTCACTTTTAAGAGAGCTGTGCCTTAAGGCAATATTTTTTACCCCCTAGAAAAAAGGAGAGAATTATTTTGCATATTGCTATGCTTTCACCCATTGCCTGGAGAACACCGCCGCGACATTATGGCCCATGGGAAAGAGTTGTCTCGCTTTTAACCGAGAAGCTTATTGACCTTGGGGTGAATGTTACCTTATTTGCTACCGCTGATTCTGAAACCAGCGCTGAACTTCGCGCTGTTTGCCCTCGTGCTTACGAAGAAGATCCCTCCCTGGAACCGAAAGTGTGGGAATGCTTGCATATTTCAGAACTATTCGAGTGCGCAGAAGAATTTGACCTTATTCACAATCATTTTGACTTTCTACCTTTAACTTACAGCAACCTGGTAAACACACCGGTGTTAACTACTATTCACGGTTTTTCATCTCCCAAAATCCTGCCAGTGTACCAGAAGTACGACAGCCAGTGTTATTATGTATCCATTAGCAATGCTGACCGTTCTCCACATCTTTCCTACCAGGCTACCATATATCATGGAATCGACCTGGATGATTTCACCTTTAACCCCCAGCCAGGGCATGACCTTCTATTTTTCGGGAGGATTCATCAAGATAAGGGGGCCAGGGAAGCCATAGATATTGCCCGCATTGCCCAGCGGAAATTAATTCTAGCCGGCATTATCCAGGATCAACACTACTTCGAAAAAGAGATAAAACCTCATCTGGACGGAGAAAATGTAATATACATTGGAAGTGTTGACCCAATTAACAGGAATGAATTGCTGGGGAAATCCTACGCCTTGCTGCATCCTATTAACTTCAACGAACCTTTTGGTCTTTCGGTGGTGGAAGCCATGGCAAGCGGGACTCCAGTTATTGCCTTCACCCGGGGTAGTATGCCCGAACTGATAAAAAATGGGGAGACGGGCTTTTTGGTTACGAACGTGGATGAAGCTGCTGGTGTTGTGGAAAAGGTTTCTTCGCTGCGGCGAGAAGACTGCCGACAGGAAGTGGAAAACCGCTTTTCCGATATGCGTATGGCCAGGGACTATCTGGAAGTCTACCGGCAGATCCTCAAAAAATAAGTACCCATGAAACTGATTACAGCGCTGTTTTTTTATTTCTAACCATACCAAAATATTCACTGCCCCATACCTTATCTTTCCTGGGACAGAGGGGCAGTATTCTTGTCCCTATTTCAATGGCTAACCTATAACAATTCGCGTAACATTCCTGCAGGCCTAGTATGCTCAAATATAAAACACTTAACCATAACTATCAATCCTGTCGTTAGAAAATGCTACCGATTTCCATGAACAGCAAAACAATCAGCTCTATTTTGGGAACTTTTCAGAGCAATCAACCCCCAGCTAAAATTTCTATCGCCCATTCCTTTTTTCCTCCCAGTCTGAGAATGCACTCAATCAACTTCACACTAAGACCTCAACCACTTCCCAATCTCCATTGTCTTCTTCCTCAACAACAGCCTCAAAAAACAGTGGGCTCATAAACCCACGTATTATGGATTAAGAAGAAAACCCCAGCACTTTTTTTGAGGCTGGGGTTTCCTTACTGCTTCTTACATAAGGAACTATTTGTATTCTTCTAAAACAAGGTCAACACTATGAGTTTCTTCTTCGCTGAATAGAATTTCATCAGATTCCAC
The DNA here is from genome assembly GCA_003551905.1 of Halanaerobiales bacterium. Taxonomy (GTDB): domain Bacteria; phylum Bacillota; class Halanaerobiia; order B1SED10-174; family B1SED10-174; genus B1SED10-174. The sequence continues at coordinate 71 of PUNT01000031.1, read as the reverse complement.
CAAATAATCCCCTGGGTCAATCTCCCCATTTCCTAAAACATCTATCCAGGCATAGACCCGATATTCTCCAG